>NZ_SMLW01000473.1 GCF_009711405.1 Fulvivirga kasyanovii
CTGGCAACTAAATATCAACTTAAAATTAATAAAATATTGCCAATGACTCTGGATGCTTATTATGTAAGCCTGCTTAGCGAAGCCTACAAAGGTGCTGGTATTCTTAAATTTTTCAAGGCACCCATACGTGGGTTTATCTCAAACCAAAAGGCAAAAAACAATAATTTCAACTATTCAAGTTTAATATATATACTCAGTAAATAATGAACAGGATAACTTCCGGCATAATCATTCTTAGTGTTGCTCTATTCTCAGCGTGTGCTAACCAGACAGCTCCAACGGGTGGTGAAAAAGATGAAATACCCCCAGTATTGGTATCATCTATACCAGCCCAGGGTGAATTAAACTTCAAGGGAAAGGAAATAGTATTAACCTTTGATGAGCTCATCAAAACAGACAATCCAAAAGAACAATTTCTTATCACACCCCGAATAAAGGATGAATACGAAATAAAATACCGGAAGAATAAAGTAATTATAGAATTTGAAAAACCTCTGCAGGACAGTACTACATATTCCATTAACTTCCGCGAAGGAATAAAAGATCTAACCGAAGGTAATCCTGCCGATACACTTAAACTTGCATTCAGTACAGGGAGCTATCTGGACTCTTTAAGCATATCAGGATATGTCTATGAACTCATGACCAATACCAAAGCTGCAGACATAACCATAGCCATATATGAAGCGAACGACACCCTTGATGTATTTAACAGTCCACCAGTATACTATACCAAGACAGATGCAGCAGGGCTGTACAACATTGACAATTTAAAGAATGCATCCTACAAAATCTATGCATTTGAAGATAAGAATAAAAACCTAACGTTAGAAAGCAAATCAGAAAAGTATGGATTTGTTTCTGAAATAGTAAGATTAGATAGTAATATTTCAAAACTTGATATTCCTATACAACTTCTAGACGTACGTGATTTGGAGCTCCAAAGTACAAGACCTTCAGGTACTACGTACAATCTAAAATATAATAAACACGTCACTGATTACGATCTCAAAAGCATTGACACAACGTCCGTAGTCTATAGCAATTTTACCGATGCCAGTCATAACACCATACAGATATTTGACACCGGCAATTACAGTGATACTCTCGCTATATCTATCAGGGCTACCGATTCATTACAGCATGACATCTTTGATTCGGTCAGGTTTAAATTTGAACCCACACAACGTAAACCGGCTGACTTTACTCTCAAAGCAACGCTTCCCAAAATAATAACTAAAACCCCCACATTCAAAGCCACATTGAAATTCAGTAAACCTGTAAAAAGTGTAAATTATGACAGTGTATACTTGTACCTGGATACTGCCAATATAGTATACTTCAAACCACAGGACCTGGAGTGGAACCAATACAAGGATGAGGTATCACTTGCTTATGATATTGATCCATCACTATTTGTTAACAAAGAAGACATAAGCACAAATACCAGCTCAAGAACTCAAAGCAGAAGAGCAGAGAATCCACCTGCAGACAGAGAGTTACCTGAGCAGGACAAACGAAATGCACCAGACAGAAAGAAACTGTTAGAGGGACCAGACGATGCACAACCCATCAACAAAGAGGGTAGGCCACCAAAAGACAATACTTCACCTAAGGATAGCCTGGAGCAACAACCTCCGGCGCCTAAGCAGCCCCACTTCTATGCAAGTGCCGGCAGCTTTATAGGTGCTGAATCAGACTCAAGCAAAAGGATACAGGAAAACCTCTCTTTTATAAAACCTGATCAATTAGGTGTATTACTTATGGATGTACAAACCGACAGCCAACACTATTTTGTACAACTGATAAACACAAAAAACCAGGTTGTAGCTGAGGAAGTTAACGGTAAGACCTTTCAGTTCAAAAACATTGAGCCTGGAGAATATAGAGTAAGAATACTGGTGGATAGTAATCTGAATGGTATCTGGGATCCGGGGAATATTAAAGCTAACGAAGAGCCTGAACCGGTCATATTTTACCAGAGCAGCGAAGGGAACGAAATACTTACCCTTAGAGCAAACTGGGAACTTGGCCCTAACGTTATAACATTCTAAGTGTGGATAACTGTGGATTAATGATGTGGAAATCTAAACATAACATGTTGTTAACTTAAATATCAGCCTCAAAATCAGAATCAGGTGTTGATTAATAGAACAAACTCAACTTGTTAATTGGAAAATCCACAGACTTATACCGCGACCTTAAACTATCCACATTTGAAGACATTCGATGTGAATAACTTATAACTGTCATATTTTCAGTAAGTTACAGGGTTAAACAGTTGTGGATAACATATAGATAATGATCAAAACATCCACAACTTTAAAAAACAAGATATAAATTAAGTATTTATCCACGTATCCACATGATAATATATAATAATAACTTTTAATATATAATAGTATATATAATATAGGTGTGTGTGAATTGTTAATAAATGGATCTATGAAAAAATTTTTGATCTTAAGCTTACTCATTATTATTTCCTTAACTGCCAATGCTCAATCGCAGGAAGTGCGGTTGGCCAATGAATATTACTCTCAGGGAGAATATGAGAAAGCAAAAAAACTGTACGACGATCTTGCGCGTGATCTGGATAACATCCCACTTATCCACAACAATTACTTCTTTCTGCTGTTGGAGATGACTGAGTATAATGAGGCAGAAAAATATATTAAACGCCTGATCAAAAAATTTCCCAACAACCTTTATTATCAGCTCGACCTGGGCGTGCTATTAAAAAATTCAGGTCAGGAGTCACAGGCTCAAAAGTATTTTGATGGTCTGATAGATGAAATCAAATATGACAATTACAGGACCCGCATAACTGCAGACTATTTTGTTAACAAGCAACTCACCAATATGGCTATTCGGACTTTTAAAGAAGCGCGTGATGCCATCAACAATCAATATGCCTATGCTCTGGAGATGGCCAACATTTACCGGATCATGAATGAGAAAGATTTAATGGTTCAGGAGTACCTTAATTATGTAAGTCAGAATCCTTCAAACCTTAACTATGTAAAAAACACATTGCAAAGCCTGTTGGCCAAACCGGAGGAGCTTCAGAGCCTTGAGATGTTGCTCTATGACAAAATACAGAATGAGCCTAACAGTGAAATATACAGTGAGCTGCTTATCTGGGTGAACCTGCAGCAAAAGAATTTTTATGGCGCCTTTATCCAGGCAAGAGCTATAGATAAGAGGCTACGGACCGAAGGTAGCAGAAGTATCAATATTGGTCTGATGGCCCTGGAAAATAATGACTATAACAACGCCATTAAAATTTTCACATACATCATAAAAGAATTTCCAGGCACCTATAATTATTTACTGGCAAAAATGTATCTTATAAAATCCTATGAGAAGCGCGTTAGAAATACTTATCCGATTGATGAGCGTGAGATCAGGAACCTGATCAATGACTACAATAATTTTATCAATGAGCTGGGCATCACACGCAATACGCTGGAGGCCTTGCGGAACAAGGCGCTTTTACATGCATTTTATCTGGATGAAAAAGATTCGGCCATTGCTATCCTAAATAAGATCATTGACACACCAAGGGCCAACCCTGATATAAAGGCAAAGTCTAAACTGGATTTGGGGGATATTTATATTTTGACAGAAGAGCCATGGGAATCTACCCTGCTTTATTCGCAGGTGGAAAAGTCACACAAAGAAGATCCACTGGGTTACGAAGCCAAGTTAAGAAATGCAAAACTCTCTTACTACAAGGGAGAATTTCAACTGGCACAAGAACACCTGGATATCCTCAAGCAGGCAACTACACGTGAGATAGCCAATGATGCTATGGCCTTAAGCCTTTTGATAAAAGACAATATTGCTTTTGATAGCACAGAAACGGCAATGAAAAAATATGCGGCTATAGAGTTATTGCTGTTCCAAAATAAAATTGCGCCGGCGCTTCGCGCCATAGAAGATATGCGTGAAGAATATGCCGGACACAGCTTGTCAGACGAGCTTCTCTGGAAAGAGGCAGAGATCCAAAAAAAATTGGGCCATTTCGATATTGCTATATCATTACTCCAGCAAATTGTGGATAAATATGATGATGACATCCTCAGTGATGATGCTTACTTTACAATCGGTTCCATATATGATCGCCAGCTCAACGATGCTGAAAAAGCCATGGAGATCTACAGAACATTTTTAACCAAATATCCGGGAAGTGTTTATGTGGCCGAAGCCAGAAAACGCTTTCGTCAGCTACGGGGTGACTATAATGCGCTTGACGAAAGATTGCCAAACAGCGAATTATAATAAGTGCTAAGTTTTACTTAATTTAAGCCTCCAATTTTACAAACCCCATGAAAATAACCCGGATATTCGACGTACTTCATTTTCAATTAGCCGATAGGCCCAAGCAGGACGCTTTATCAAATAAAGTGAACGGCCGTTGGATAAAGTACTCAACATCTGAGGTTGTTGATATCGTAAATCAGCTTAGTACTGGGTTACTGGAATTAGGAATTAAAAAAGGTGATAAGGTTGCAATCGCGTCATTCAACAGACCGGAGTGGGTGTTTGCTGATTATGCCATACTGCAAATAGGTGCGATCAATGTGCCCATGTACCCCAATTCTACAGCCGAGGACTATGCCTACATCATGCGGGATGCCGGGGTTAAACTTGTGTTTGCCGGCGACGTTGACGTAACGGCCAAAATAAATGAGGCAAAGCAATCGCTGGATCATGACCCGAAGGTATATTGTTTTGATGAGATAGAAGCGGCAACTTTCTGGAAGCAAGCCTTAAAACCTGTCACGGAGCAGACACTAAAAGAAATAGATAGTTTAAAGGCAGGTATAGCGTACGAAGATCTTGCCACCATAATTTATACTTCAGGCACTACGGGCAATCCCAAGGGAGTAATGCTCTCACATAAAAATATTTTGTCTAATGCGAATTCCGTTTGTGATGCATTTGCCATGGGCGGACCGGAACATAGGACCATCAGCTTTTTGCCATTAAGCCATATTTTTGAACGGACTGCTCTTTATACCTACATGCAAATGGGTGTTTCCATTTATTATGCTGAAAGTATGGAAACGCTTGGTGAAAATTTAAAGGAGGTACGGCCTCATTTCTTCGCTACCGTTCCCAGACTATTGGAAAAAGTCTACGAGAAAATCGTAAGCAAGGGATATGAGCTGCACGGAGTCAAAAAGTCCCTGTTTTTCTGGGCGTTGAATCTGGCTAAACAATTTGATCTAGGCAAAAGCCAGGGAATGTGGTACAATCTCCAGCTTAAGCTTGCCAACAAAATTATCTTCAACAAATGGCGTGAAGCATTGGGAGGAAATGTGCAATTCATCATTTCGGGCGGCGCTGCATTGCAACCCAGTCTAGCCAATATTTTTTGGGCAGCTCAGGTAAAAGTACTCGAGGCCTATGGCCTTACGGAAACTTCACCGGGCATCAGCTTCAGCCGCTTGGATGCTATAAAAATCGGATGCGTAGGGCCAATGCTTAAAGGAGTGCAGGTGAAGATAGCCGAAGATGGGGAAGTACTCGCAAAAGGAGATAATGTGATGATGGGCTATTACAAACAACCCGAGGCCACGGCAGAAGTTATCAATTCCGACGGCTGGTTTCATACCGGCGATATTGGTGAGATGGTTGACGGCAAATATCTAAAGATCACCGACCGGAAAAAGGAAATGTTCAAAACTTCCGGAGGGAAGTACATTGCTCCGCAACCTATTGAGAACAAACTGGTAGAATCCTTAATGATAGACCAGGCCATGGTTGTAGGAGAATCCAGAAAATTTCCTGCTGCCTTAATCGTCCCGAATTTTGAAAAAATGGAAGATTACTGCCGCCGCCATCAAATCACCTACACTACCCCTGCCGAAATGATCCTCAATGAAAAGATCATTCATAAGTACCAGGAAGAAGTTAACCATGCCAACGAGGAATTTGCCCAATATGAAAAAATAAAAAAATTCCGGCTGCTGGCGCAGCCATGGACAATCGAAAAAGGAGAGATGACCCCCAAGCTGAGCTTAAAACGAAAAATTATTAAGCAGCACTATCAGCAAGAGATTGATAGGATATATGAGGGGGTGTGATAACTAAGGCTAAATATTCAATCCATAGTCGTTGAGATTGCCGAGGCTTAAATTATTTTCTTCATACTTTTCAAAATATGGTCGGAGCTGTTTGTAATCTTCATCAACATGATCGTCCAATTCTTCAATTCTTATTTTTTCGTTTATAAGTTTATGAAAATCGTTGTCCTGTTTTAGCAAAATGCACCTTCCTCCGATTGGTTCATCAAAAGAGGATGCTCCTGCAAAGATCCCCAGCATTATACGGGGATTTTTTATTTTACCGATCCTGTAAACATGGTAAAAAGATTTATCTCGTTCTTCTGATCTCATGAGGCATGTCATGCACCCATCCTGAATTTCTAAATTTCCTGTATAAAGGCGATCTTTTCCTTTTAATGTCAATCTGACCAGATGTTCTTCTCTCTCAATTTTTACTGGTGACTGAAGTATCTCCGAGTCTTTTGAATTTTTTCGAATCAAAGAGTAATAATGCCCAACATATTGCATAAGGTGTGGGTTGATTTTTATGTAGTTCTGAAAATCCATAAAACTCTTAAAACCCAAGTGCTCTACTATAGCATTTAATTTTTCCAGACGTAGATTAATTTCAGGAATCCCCTTTTTCCTCGCCTCAGTCATTTGTCCATAAAGCTTTTCACTTAAATATCGATAATCAACATTCTCGATTGCGTCTGCTATAGTTAAGAATCCTGCTTTTTCGAGATCTACATTAAAATGATCAGTTAGATGCCTAAGCATCAGATCAAGCTCTTTAATTGGCACTTCAATATTCATAATGAGGCTTCGGTGATAAAACGTGTAGTTAAAGTAGAAAAAAAAGAACTACGGAAAAAGTAAGGTTAAGAAACCGTCCTCATAATCGTAATCTTTGTATGGTTGATTGATCAATCACTCCGAAGCATCACTCGAGAAGGTGCTTCACTAGTCGAACCTAATGGATGAATAAAGTCTGGACAGTGAGAGCCATACCGCATTCACCCACACGGCGAGACTCCTCTCACACTTAATGGCTGAGGTCAGCAGTAAGTAGATAACATTTTGACTTTCAAAGACTTGAAATCGGATTGATTTCAAGAACAGGAATCGTGTTGCCTATCCAATTCTGCCTCAGCCCATCTATCAAGTTAAAAAAATTAGAGAAATGAAAAAGTTAAAGTATATAACCGTTTTAAGTTTAATTTTTGGCGCTTTCGCCTTTGCGTGTAATGAGGATGTAGTGAGACCCGAGGGAGGGGGTGGAGATGATGAAGATGATGATCCGGTAGTGATACCACCGCCACCACCATCAGGTCGAACTGCAAGTACTGTTGATTTACAGAATATTCGATAGTATCAATCTCCAGGAAAACCACTTCAACTGAAGTGGTTTTTTCTTATATTGAATTTGATTTAAAAGCTCATAAATGCTGAAATAATGTTGCGTTGTCTCTTTTTGGTTTTAGTTAGTTTTATTGCTGTTCATATCTATGCTCAGGAAGATCATGCCATACTTTCTTTGAAGAAATCTCTTGATACTTCACATGATGACTTTGAACATGTCTGCTATCAAATAGGGTTACTTTATACAAATCAGGTAAAATATGATAGTGCTACACATTACTTTAAAAAAGGTCTATCCGGATATTTAGCTAAAAAGAATGATGCAGGTGTTGCTTCCATGCATAACCTGCTGGGTGTAACATATTACAAAACAGGCAATCTTGATAGTAGCATATATCATTATAAGAAAGCGAATGATTACTACAATAGTCAAAATGATACCTTGAACATTGCCAGGACTGAACTTAACTTAGGAATTATTTATAAGGATCTTGGCGCCTACTCATTCTCATTAGAATACTTGCTATTGGCGGTAAGAAAGCTGGAAATGGGTAACGATTCTTCAACACTTGCTTCTTGTTATAACAGTATAGCCAGCGCATACTCACGTCAGGATGATCTGGCCCGCGCTATTACATATCATAAGAAATCTTTATCTATTAGGCGGTTTTTAAATGACCAAAAAGGTATAGCTACTTCCCTCAATAACCTCGGTATCGTGTATAGAAAACTTGATGACTATGACAGTGCCTTGTATTATTACAAGGAGTCATTAAAAATAAAGGAACAGCTTAAGGATTATTCCAAAGTAGCGAGTACTTTGAATAATATTGGTACTGTAATGTTTGATCTTAAAAGGTTTGAGGAAGCAAAAGGCTACTTTGAGCAAGCTCATCGCATCAGGCCCACTAATGCGGACAGAAACGGTCAATCTACCACTTTCAACAATCTTGGCAATATATATACGAGCCTCCATCAACCACAAAAAGCTCTACTATATCTTGATTCTGCCCAAGCCTTAATAAAAGAAGGAGGGTTTTTGTCGGAGATGGAAGACAATCTCAACTTCCGTATGCTTGCCTATGAACAACTTGGCCGCTACGATAAATCCCTCGAATGTGCCAGGGAGCTAATGGTCATCAGGGATAGCCTGCTTAATAGTGATAAGGTCCAGCGGCTGATTGAAATGCAAACCAAGTATGAGACAGAGAAGAAAGAACAATCCATAGCGATGCTGGAAACAGAACGTGAACTGCAAAAAGCTGAAATAGATCTAAGCCGCTTGTGGATTATCATCCTGGGTATTTCGGTCGTCCTGGTTTTCGTGATAGGATTATCAATATATACTAAATTCCGTTCTGAGAGCCGCAACAAAAAGCAAATTCAACTCCTCATGCAGGAGCTGCATCACCGGGTCAAAAATAACCTGCAGCTTCTTTCTAATATATTCAGTCTCCAATCGCGTACCATAACCGATGCAGGTGCGCTGGAAGCGGTGCGAAGTGGAGAGAACCGAATCAATGCCATGGCTATCATTCACCAGAAGCTTTACAAAAAAACAGAAAGCAGATCAGTCAACATTCACGATTACCTTGGCGACCTGATCAGCCAGCTTGCCGATAGTTATGGTTACGACCAAATGCAAAATGATTCAATTGAGGTAGACATACAGCCCGTCGAACTGGATGTGGATAAAGTGATACCAATAGGTTTGATTGTGAACGAACTAGTCAGCAACTCCTTCAAGTATGCTTTTCCGGTGACCGAAAATCCAGAACTAAAGGTGATTTTACATTTGGAAAAAGATCAACTACACCTGTGTATAGAAGACAACGGCCCCGGCTTCTCTAAGCCAGACAAGTTTGAAAGCTCTATGGGTTTGAATATTATAGAAACACTGAGCCGACAATTGAATGCAACCATTAAATGGGAAACCTCAAATAAAACCAAACTCAATTTATTAATGCCTTTAAAGTAACTGCAATGGAAAAAATTTCTGTATTGATCGTTGAAGATCAGCTTTTAATAGCCCAAAATCTGAAGGCCATATTGATGGATCATGATTTTGATGTACTGGAAACCGTGGTTAGCGGAGAAGATGCAATCGACTTAGTGAACAAAACACTTCCGGACCTGATCCTTATGGACATTCATTTGGCCGGTGAGCTTGACGGGATTGCTACGGCGGAGAAAATCAGGCAAAAGCATGATATTCCCATAATATACCTGTCCGACCATACTGACAGCGAAACCGTTGACCGTGCAAAGAAAACTTTCCCGGCTAACTATTTATCCAAACCCTTCAGAACCGGTGACTTGCTGAGGGCATTGGAGATAGCTTTTGTAAATGCTGCCAAACCAGCAAAAACAGCCTCAACTACTAAACTGAAAGACCGCATATTCATCAGGATAGACAACCAAAAATCAAAAATGATCTCCTACGAAGATATCATTTACCTGGAGGCTGACCGGGCTTACAGTTCAGTGATGACAGATGAAAAGGAATATAAACTTTCGAA
Source organism: Fulvivirga kasyanovii (assembly GCF_009711405.1). Classification (GTDB taxonomy): domain Bacteria; phylum Bacteroidota; class Bacteroidia; order Cytophagales; family Cyclobacteriaceae; genus Fulvivirga; species Fulvivirga kasyanovii. Next base: position 9,938 of record NZ_SMLW01000473.1, read on the forward strand.
TAACATGAGGATGATTTCTGATCAGCTCAACAGTTCTGATTTTATAAAGGTGAGCAGGAAACACATTGTGAATATCAATCGGGTTACCGGTATCGATGGCAACATGATCAAACTCGGGGATAAACATGAAGTTCAGATGAGCAAAAGCTATCGTGATGATGTAATGAGTTGTTTCAACCTGATCAAATAAGGCTTTTGGAAACCAGAACCTTGTGATCGGAAATTGATTTTGTAATCTGTGCGTAGGAATTTTAATATGGGGCAAAAACGCGAAATTTTATGCCTTCACATAATTATGAATATGATGTATTTATTTCTCATGCTGTAAGCGATCAATTTGATATAGTAATGCCTCTTGTAGCCAAGCTGGAAGAAGCTGGTATAAAAGTTTGGTATTCAAAGCACCGCTTAATAGCTGGTACGAGACTGGATGAAACTATTAGGGAGGGACTGATTAAGTCAAAGCACGGCGTGTTGGTGATCACGCTTAATTACCTTGGACGAGAGTGGCCGCAAAGGGAGTTTCATGCTTTATGGGCAAAGGAGGAAGCAAGAATATTTCCGGTGTGGCATAACATAACTGAAAAGGATATTGAAAAATACGATAGTCAGTTAGCCAAGTATACAGCCCTAAATACTCAAAAAGGACTGGAGTATGTAGTTGATCGTTTGGTGAAGGAGATCAAAAAAGAACAAAAAGGCCAGTCCAGTCCTTTGCCAAAACCGGCCTCTGCAAAAATTTACACCAGTACCTTTGGCTTCCTGCTTTTTTCGGCCATTGCCATTTGGTTTTTCCTCATAAGAGATCTTCCCTCCGATACCCAAATCAATACTTCTATAAAGGATCGTATCCAGACCTTCCAGGCGGGGATGATGACTGATCATCAGGAGGAAATGCAAAACAGAGACGGAGAAGCTACCACCCTTGCCACCATTGATAACTTTTACGATCGCTATAATAAAATAAAAGCACACTACCGCAATGAATACTTTTTCGGGACCGGATATTCAAAATTCAACTTTAAGAAAAATGTCGAACCGGCAGTAGATAAAAACCTGGACCTGTTGACCCCGGAAAATGCCTACGGTTTTGAGCAGCCCCATATTTATTTAATCAATCATAAACCCAGTCCTCATACCCTTGATGTAAAATATATCTTTATCAACACTCTACCCGCTGATTACCAAATTGTGGATGAAAATAAAGTTGATGACTACACCTACCTGGTAGAAGTGGTTTATAAAAATCATATCCGGTACCTGTCCGTGGCACTTACTTATTCCAAGCGCTCCGATTGGATGAAAAGAAGGGAGACTGTACTGCTCGGGTTTTTACCTACTGAGACGTACAAGTTTAAAAAAGAAGAGGATAAATGGGTTTTCGCCGGGCTTGAAGATTAGCCGGTTATTCGTTGGGAAAGTAAATCAAGGCCTTGGGAAATATAATTTAAAACACTAAAGCCATAGTTCTTTCTTGTGGGTAAATCCAAAACCATAAGAAAATGAACCTCAATAAAAATGAATCTCTACTCGTAAAATCCGAGTCAGAGGTGGTTGTGCTCACTACTCACAGAATCCGCTATCAGGATGACAAAGAACTAATCAGCATTATGCTGAAACAAGTTAGTGGTATAGAGGTAAAATATACCAGCCATCCCATCCTTATCATACTTGCGATAATAAGTGCTATTGCCGCGGTCGTTTCATTAGGCAATTTGGCAGGTCATCTATCTGTTCTGCTTTTGATCACGGCCGGAGTTTTAATAGCCCTGTTTTTTAGCTCGCGCAAACACGTCGTTACCATTTTATCAGCCAGCTCTCGTTTGGTGTTTCATACCAAAGGCATGGGTAAGCAGACAGTGGAAAATTTTGTGGATAAAGTTGAAGCAGCAATAGCGGAGTTATGAGCTTTCGATATCAGCGAAGGATAAACCTGGGTAAAGGCTCCCATTTGAATATCAGCAAGTCGGGGGCTTCTTTCAGCAAACGCACAAAATTTGGCTCAGTGGGCTCTCGGGGTTTTTCAATCAAAACGGGTATTCCCGGCTTGTCCTTTAGAAAACGCTGGGGCAAAAGCTCTGGCGGATTGGTCTTCTTCTTAGTTTTTGGAGCATTACTGCTATCCGTCATTGTAATTTATAACCTGCTCCGGCTCCTTGTTTTTGGTGTGGCTTTTTTGATAGAAAAAATAAGAGGCAAAGGCTAAAATGACTAAATTAAGCTTATCACGATCAAAAACGCCCGCCATGAAAAAACTCATCAGACATTTAATGCTGCTGACTGCTCTTACTATTTTCATTGCCAATGCAGCAGACGCCCAGGTTGTATATATCACTAAAACCGGTAGTAAATACCATGAAGAAACCTGTCGGTATTTAAGCCATAGCAAATATCCTATAGCATTGATAGATGCCAAAGAGCGGGGCTATGAACCATGCAAAGTCTGTAAACCCACCACTACCGTTACTCAGAAAGAAGTAGAAATTGACAAGAGCAAGATCATTGACCCACCAAGGCCCGAAAAAAATGTTGTATCCAGCCAATGCTCTGCCATAGCCAAAACAACCGGCAACCGTTGCCGGCGCATGACCAAGAATGTAAGTGGCAAGTGTTGGCAGCATGAGTGATTCATGCTTTAGCTACAACTGTTTAGAAAAGGAGCAGACCAGTTTTGGAAATCATTTTGCCAGTTTCGGAAAAGTCTTTTTAGTATCTGAGCCATAACTGCTTATTTA
>NZ_SMLW01000317.1 GCF_009711405.1 Fulvivirga kasyanovii
AAAAAAATTAACGCATGAACGAACTAATAGCCAAGGCCCAGCGCTGGCTGGATAGCAATATAGACACCGAAGCAAAAGGTGAAATCCGTAGCCTGATGAATGACCCGGAAGCCCTTACCGAGGCATTTTATAAAGACCTTGAGTTTGGTACGGGCGGTTTGCGCGGCATTATGGGCACGGGCTCTAACCGAATGAACAAGTACACCATCGGTATGGCGACGCAGGGACTGGCCAATTATCTGATCAAAACCTACCCCAACGAACAGGTCAAGGTGGCTATAGCGCATGACAGCCGCAACAACAGCCGCTTCTTTGCTGAAACTGTAGCGGGGGTTTTCTCTGCCAATGACATTAAAGTGTACCTTTTTGAAGAGCTTCGTCCTACGCCTGAGCTCTCATTTGCCATCAGGCATCTCAAATGCCACAGTGGTGTTGTACTTACTGCATCGCACAACCCCAAAGAGTACAATGGCTACAAAGCATACTGGAGTGACGGGGCACAATTGGTAGCTCCCCACGATAAAAACGTAATTAATGAGGTCAATCAGATAAAATCTATCGATGATGTAAAGTTTGACGCCAATAAAAAACTGATAGAGAACATCGGGAAAAATATTGACGACCTTTATCTGAATGAAATCAAAAAGCTTTCCCTATCTCCTGATATCATCAAATCGCAAAAGGACATTAAGATAGTTTATTCGCCCATCCACGGTACCGGGATCAGCCTTGTACCTGCATGCCTTAAAAACTTTGGGTTTGAGAATATTCATGTTGTAGAAGAACAGTCCGAACCGAACGGAAACTTCCCTACAGTAGTATACCCTAACCCTGAAGAGGCAGAAGCCCTAAAACTCTCTCTTAAAAAGGCTCAGGAAATAGATGCTGAACTGATCATGGCCACAGACCCTGACGCTGACCGCGTGGGTATTGCAGTGAAAAATCATAAAGGTGAGTACCAGCTTCTCAACGGTAATCAGACCGGTAGTTTACTCATCTACTATATCCTGAAAAGATGGGAAGAGCTAAACAAATATAAAGGCAATGAGTATGTGGTAAAGACCATCGTAACCACAGAGCTTATTGATGAGGTAGCCGCCAGGTTCGGTGTTAAGTGTTATAATACACTGACCGGTTTTAAATATATCGCTTCCATCATCAGAGAGCTGGAAGGCAAAAAGACCTTCATAGCCGGTGGTGAGGAAAGCTACGGGTATATGATCAGCGATTTTGTGAGGGACAAGGATGCTGTTGCTTCATGTGCTATGATTGCCGAAATGTGTGCCTACGCCAGATCTCAGGGCAAATCGCTGTTCGACCTGCTTGTGGAGCTTTACACTGAGGCCGGTTTTTATAAAGAAAAGCTTATCTCAATGACCAAGCAGGGCAAAAAAGGTGCTGATGAGATCAAAACCATGATGCAAAACTACAGAAGCACCCCTCCTGCTCAATTGGCCGGATCAAAAGTGGTTAAAGTAATTGACTACCAAAACAGTACGGAGAAGAACCTGCTGACCGGAGAGACCAGTGCCATTGATTTTGAGAAATCTAATGTGCTTCAATTTTTTACTGAGGCCGGATATAAAGTGTCTGCACGCCCGTCTGGCACGGAGCCAAAGATCAAATTCTATATCAGCGTCAACAAAAAGCTGGATAATGCAGCTCAATATGATCAGGCAGATGCTGACCTGAACAAGCTTATTGAAAGCATTGAGCATGACCTGCTCGCTTAAATCATTTCTAACAGCAGATATGAGACTAAACCAGTCCCATATCTGCTCACTTACCTGTAAAAAGTTTTATACTTTATCTCAGCTTCGTTCAAAATAATTAATACATTTTGATAGCAGAGTTTGCCGATTAAAAGACTTTTTTATTAGATTTGACGGCTTAACCCACTGATATTTGGCTTTACTATTACACTTCGCGCTTATTATTGTTGGCTTTGTATTGCTCATCAAAGGTGCAGGAGCACTTGTAGGAGGAGCATCTTCCCTGGCCAAGAAGTTTAACATCTCTGAGCTTGCCATAGGCCTCACCATAGTAGCTCTTGGCACTTCCGCTCCGGAACTTGTGGTCAACATTATTTCCGGTACAGAAGGTCATAGCGATGTAGTATTTGGTAATATTATCGGGTCTAATATCTTCAACCTCTTTCTTATCCTTGGCGTATCAGGAACAATCTATCCGCTGGTGGTACAAAGAAATACCGTATTAAAGGAACTGCCTTTTTCCCTGTTCATCACTTTGCTGCTATTTTACCTGATCAACGATACCATGTTTGATAAAGGCACGTCGGACCAGCTAAATTTCACTGATGCTGTAATTCTCGCTATTCTCTTCGGGCTATTCCTTGCTTATGTATTCTTTAGTATGAAGTCGTCTCCTGAAGGTGAGGAGAGCAATATTAAAATTTACGGCGGGCTAAGCACTACTTTACGGATATTGGGAGGACTGGCAGGTTTAATACTCGGAGGAAAGCTCGTTGTAGACAATGCAGTAGACGTTGCCCGTGTGTTTGACGTAAGCGAAAAGCTCATAGGGCTTACCATCATAGCCGCCGGCACATCACTTCCTGAGCTGGCAACCTCTGCCGTTGCTGCCTATAAAAAGCAGGCTGACATCGCTATCGGAAATGTTATTGGCTCCAATATTTTCAACATACTTTTTGTGCTGGGCATTACAGGCCTGATCACACCCTTAAAATACGACCCTACACTCAACATTGATATCTACATTCTTTTAGGGGGTGCAGTGCTGTTACTATTGTTTATGTTTACTATCAATAAAAAGAAACTGGATCGCTGGGAGGCCCTGCTTTATCTGTTGACATTTATTGGGTATATGGTATTTCTGTTTATGAGGAAGTAATTTCTTCCCTTCTGTTATTGCCACCACTATTCCAAAGTAAAAAAGCCATGACCCTCTCCTTTTAAAGGTTTGAGCCATGACCTTCTTAATCTTTCCGGTAATTGATATGATGGAACCAGGTTGAAAGCAGTTGGAACAAACAGATCAGAAAATAAAACATGCAAAATGAAGCTTACCCCTAAAATCAGTAACCCGAAATCCGCTGCCATTTACTTCAGGTTGCCTGCTGCTTTTGCTGATTGCTATTAACGCCTCCTCGCAAATTCAACCTGATCCCTGCTTTATCACTTTTTATCTACTATCACGAGCTTTCGCTGATGTTCTGTGCCCGAGCTTTTTATAGTAACTACATACATCCCGGCACCCCATTGTTTTCCGGGTACAATCACAAGGTTATTATCTTGTGTATGCCCTTCGTAAACGACCTGACCGGAAGCATTGACTACTGAAACAGCAATAGACTCTGCATTCGGATTATTAAACTGCATTTGTATTTCATCACCACTGGCCGCAGGGTTAGGGTACATTAAAATACCATTTTCAGCTATGTTTTTCACTTCCTGCGCAGGCAGTTTATTACGGTAGTCATGAGAGCAGTATTTGGACATGTCCATACCAAGCTCGGCTCCTGTTGTTCTTGCCGAAGCTTTAGCGAGATTGGCCGACTGGTACCATTTGGTATATATATCTGCCGTTCCGGATACTCCAGATACCAGTTGGAGACGGTAATCAAAATGAGCTTTACGTGTGCTCTCACCCTCATAAATGTAATCAGTGTTAGCGATTACAGCAATCACTACGCCATTAGCAGGGGCTTTATCCAGTCTTAGGCTTAGCTCTCCACTTGAAACCAGCTCACTGTATACCGGCGTACCATCAGTTGCCCTGTATGCCAACTGACAAGTCATATTTCTGCCTATAGGCTGAAAATTAACAGTAACCATATTTCCACTCACCGTTAAGGGTATCTGGTTTCCGCCTGACCAGCCTGGTGTGGTCCTGGCTTCAGGGGTAAGCAAACCGTTACCGTCATTGGAAGTTTTCACATAGGGAGTAGCAGTCCACGGATCAGGGTTTAACCAGGAAGGTTGCCACTCTGCCGTAATATTGCGTTGAAAGTTGGCATCTATCAGGGCCACAACCGCCGAAGTCCACGGCCCAAAGTCTACCAACGCCTGCTTGGCCCTATATTCAGAGATCAAGCGTCTCGTCTGCGCTTCACCCAAACCACCGGCTATTCCTTCCAGTACCCTGTCAGGGCAGTGTCTCCAGATCCAGGGCACAGAACCATCACCAAGGGTATTGCCCAGGAAAGTGGGAAAAGAGCTGCTGTACTGGTGTCCGCCAAGGTATGTCCTCCAAGTACAGATCTGCTGTTCTCCGTCAAACATGTTGACACCTTCTGCAGAAGGGCCTCCGAAGCTACCATCCTGAAGCCAGCCAGTGTAGCATTCGATAGGCATAAATGGAGCTATAAAATCAGTACCATTAAGGAAGCCCATAGAGCTAAAGTCACCTGATCTTCTCGCATCAGCCGTTTGTTGCAGCCAAACGTTTCCGCCTTCATGAAACCACGCTGACTTTTTTACACCGGGAAGGTCTGCCAGCACGGCGTGAATACCTTCATGCACCATAGCACCCTGCTGTGATTCCCTGTCATTAAATGTGCAGGCAGGGTCAAAGCTGTAAATAGGGTAATAAGAAGCAAGTACCATTGGCCAGCTTACGCCATTATGGAAAATGGTGCTTTGCCAGCCGCCTAAATCGGTATTAGAAGCATTATCTGTACATAACCCTGAACCATAAAGGTAGATCGCGCTTTTGTAGCCCTTCTTGGCTCTTAAATCCGGAGGCCAGCCCATTTCATCACGGAAGTAGGCAAAGTCCTTGTTCATACGCTCCAGAAGTGGTGTGATGGCATTGGAAGTAACCAAAGAATTGGCGTTTGGTCCCCACCTGAAAGTCCACCAGCCCGAAGACTGTGTACCTACAACCTGAGGACAATCATCCAGCACCTTTGTTGGAGTAGGTAGCGACGGAAATTCATCTTTGAAATCATAGCTGATGTTAGGGCTGTATTGCGGCCAGGTAAAGGCATCTCCACCCGAGCCATTGCCCGGATCTCCCCCACCTGTATCCGGTGTTCCGCCGTATACACGCCACTCTAAAATACCAGTAGACTGGCTGGGATTAAGCATGGAAACGCGAAACTTTGTAGTCACAATGCTGTCCAACTCAATGGTATTCCACGTATCTTTAACTGTGGGCAGGTTTCCTGCGTTTACCCAGTTGGCACCATCCCAATACTCCACATAAGCAGTTGTAGGAGTCAATACACCTCCACCATCATCAAACCAATAGATATCTGTAGAAACCAACATCATTTCTGATGACCAGGCATACTGCACCCATTGGATGGAATTGGGATTGTTCCAGTTACCATAAGCGCCGTTGGACTTATCGTTGGAATGAGAGGGCATGGAGCCGTCATTAACAGCATCCAAAGTCTCCCAGGGAGAAACATAAGAAGTAGAGGCCGTGGCCTCCAAAGCCAGATTG
>NZ_SMLW01000352.1 GCF_009711405.1 Fulvivirga kasyanovii
CCTGGTTCAAAACTGCTAACGTCCAGTTCTATGCTCTGTGAGTTGGAAGTGGTAGCCTGTTTGTTAAGCACCACTCTGCCTCTTACATCTACGAGTCGTAGCCAGGTGTAACCGTCCCTTACTACCACATTCAGTTTGTTTGCCGCAGGGTTAGGGTACACAACAATGTCAGAAGTTGATTGGCTTTCAGTTGCAGGCGACTGCTGAGCTAGCCTGCTGTTACCTGCATCGCAAACCGGTGGTGTGGAAGAATTACTAAAATAGATAGAAAATCCGCCACTTTTGGAGACCATCACAAAGTTACCGTTATCCAATGCCACCCAATAAGAGCCATCCAGACCGGGAATACCGCTGTTGCTGAAAGTAATATCGGGTTGTGCCTGGTTAAATGTGGAAGCAGATACAGTCCTTAAGTCAATCCACCAGTTGGGCTGGCCGTTGTTGGTATTGAAAGACATCTGCCACAAACCATTGTGCTGGATGCTCCAGTTGATGGTAAAGTTAGTGACATTGCTCAGATCGGGCCCTCCTGCTCCAAGTACATGCGTGTTGTTAAAGCTCTGGTTTATACTAGGCAAGCCTGACGCCAGTGGTGTACCAAAATCGCACCCTGACGGATCGGAAGGCGACACTTCAATAGTTACACTGGCGTCATCGGAGCCGCCTTTACCATCTGTTACGGTTACGGTGGCTGTGTATGTGCCTGCCGCTGTATATGTATGGCTTACCACTGCGCCTGTAGCGGAAGCGCCATCACCGAAATTCCAGCTATAGGAAAGTGCGTCGCCATCTGCATCACTTGAGCCACTGGCATCAAAGGTCACGGCTAGTGGCGCCTGTCCTGTAAGTGGGTTAGCTGATATCACGGCAACAGGATCATTATTTTCTACACCAACAGTAATGTTTACTGTACTCGATGTTTTCGTATTTCCGGCATCATCAGTGGCTACGGCAGTTAATGCGTAGCTTCCTTCTGCCACATCAGTCCAGATTACTGCGTATGGCGCACTGTTATCTACGCCTAAGCTAATGCCATTCCGGAAAAACTCTACGGATGCCACAGCATTGTCATCTGATGCATTGGCCTCAATAGTAATATTGGCACCCGGGGCAAAAACAGCATTATTGGCCGGAGATGTAATGCTTACTGTAGGAGATGCGTCCCCTCCTCCTTCTCCAAAGAAGAAACCATACTCTGCATTGGCTAAGGCAATTTCTATCAGAGCCCATGACCTGTGGTACCTGGCCACATAAGGCTGACCACTCTCGTAGCTGCTTTGAAGCTTCTGAAAATCAGGATCGTTGCGGTAATCGCTGCGGATATCAAGGAAGGTAACACCATTTTCTATAACATCGCCATTGGGCATAGTTCCGTTAAATGATTCGGGCACGTATACTTCCTGCTCGAAGAACCTGACATAATCTCCTCTTTCCTCAGGTGAGGCAAGGCCTTTGTCATCACGGAAGTTATTCCACATTCTGTCCAATATTTCTTTGGCAAGCACTCTCGATTCCTCATCAATGGTTTCATATTTCTCCGTAGCGGCAGCATAGTAAATTAACGCTTTGGCAAAGGACGCAGCAATGCCCAGGTCCTGATTATAACCGGTTACTGTTACCCTTAAGTTGCTGTTATCACCCGGATTGTCAGGGTTCCATGTATCCGGCTCACCGCTCCACTCCAGCTCGGCAGGGATTTGAAATGTACTGCCTGTTAACTGCACATGCTCTTTTACCCAGGGCACCCAGTTGTCCATCAGTTCCTTGGCTCTGGGGTCGTTGGAAAGGTAGTAGTATTCCGCTACGCGCTCCATAGACCATGCCTGCCATCCTCCCCAGGAGTTGCTTCCGGGATCATGATAGACGGGGTGCTCATCATAGGCCATTCCGTAGAAAGTTGATTTTCCCGCCGGATATGGACTGTAATCACCATTCCAACTGTTGGTGGCTCCACCGGCAATGGCTCCATCGGCTGATTGCAGATAGCGATAAAATTCGAGCTGACGATCCAAACTGGTGCCAAAATCCCTGGCTCCGTTTTGAGATGCGGGCATCAAATCATTGTATGAATTTAAGGCCCAGGCAGCCACAGGGTTTTGGTACCCAAAGTGGCAGTGGCTAGACCCTATCCTCCATGCCCAGGTGCCTGAGGTAGATATAGATCCGCCCCATGCATAGTACCAAGACATCAGGTAATGGGCACTTTCATAGCCGGAACCTGCGGCATCAGGACTTTGTGCTCCCAAGGGTTTGAAATACTTGTCAAACATGGCCAAACGGGTAAAATCACCCATTTTGCTGGCATCACTCAGTGGAATAACTGAGTTAGGGTTCAAATCCTGCTCTTTGGCCCACTCGGCAGCCCAATACATCGCTTGTACTACCCTGGCATCTGCATCAGGAGCATTGGTATATCTCCACTGTTGAGCATAATTCTGATCGAGGGTAAATAAAGGCAAATAGCCTTTGTCACCACCCCAACTGAAATCTTCCCATGATGGCTGGGGAACTGTTTCCCAAACAGATTCCTGCTCGCCTCTCTGGAAGGTGTTGATAAATGATGGTGTGGTAACACCGTCTCCCCGGGTGCCATATCCATAGAAATTATCGCAGTCCAGCAGCCAATGCATACCGTAGACTTCCGGGCCATAGGCTGAGGTTAGGTCCGGTGATACGGGATCGTTGCCCACGGGGGTATTGAACTGCAATGGTGATGGATAAAAGCTTGGTTCGGGAAACTCAGGCGCATAGGTAGCCGGACTGGAAGCATTATAGGCGCTGTTCGTCGGCTGGTCTTCCTGCGAAGGGATGATATGATCCTCCATTTTGCCCCATGCCTGGTTCAGAGGCTGCCAGTCGCCACTGACTCTGCCATGCATGGCTTCCAGCCAGATCCAATAGGAATATAGTTCACTGGTGGACTCATGCCCATGATCGGGCGCTTCTACAATTAAGGTTTCTACGGAGTGGTAAGGTGCGCCGTCAGGACTAAAGTAGCCGTTGGCAGGATCATAAAACTCTCCTCTTAACTCGTTAAACCGCTCAATGTACTCATTCTGTGCACTGGCAGAGGAGCACCACACCAGCATAAACAAAAAGAGTAAAGACAATTTTAAATTTGTTCTCATAGGATAAAGGGTTAGGTTATAAATTGTTTAATCGATTACATTTTATAAGAAAACAGAGGGTGACTGAAAAATGCTAACATCAGTGAATTCATCACCACGTCGGTTCGCTTTTCTGTACTATTCAAAGGAATCATTAATTAAGATTATCTGCTGGCACTATATTCTTAAAGTTCTGGAGTATTGTCTACCCTGAAAAAATCGCCTAATCGGGTATGAAAGGGATTTTTTCCACCTGGATTTTCCGTTTGTAGAACGGAGGGATCAGAGGCGTAAAACCGGGACATTTACATCAAAACAGCGGGGTTATTATATCACGGCTGGGATACGGAATATTATAAAAATGGGGAGAACATACTATGTGTCACACAATTACACGCTGAACGGTGAACCGGTGATTTTGAAGGTATGAAAGCTATTGAGGAGTGGTGAAAATATGCTTGAATGGGTTAGTCTGGGTAGGGTTTGTTGGAATATAGTCTCATTTGCGGGATTTATACAGCGCAGTTGGGGTGAAAAAATACTACTTACAAAATGTCATCAAAACATCACGTGCCACTAAAACAACCCCATCATATACTTCCTCGATATCCACCGTAACCACATCTCCTACTTTGAAAGGAAGCTGAAGCTTTTCTAAACTGTATTGGCAAAAATCAATGGTATTAATATCACGAACTTTAATTTTACCAAAATCAATGGCCTGTATTTCAATTATTTCAACAGCCCCTTCATCCACTAACCTTGCCTTAGCTGGCGTCCAGATTTCAACCTCCTCTCCAATTAGAGGCAAAAACAATTCATAATGAAAATCTTTATCAGCGTAACCCGGTATGATTTCGTTAAAAAATATTTCAAATGCCTGTCTCAGGTTGTCAGGGCCACAATATATTTTAAGACTGTTATCTAATGCCTCTATCGAAAACCAATCATGCTCCTTCTCTACATTCTGGTAATCTCTTTTATAACCAAGTGCTTCCAAAGGAGTTTCCGCCAAATCAATAGCTACTGACCATCCGGGATTATCCAAGGTAGATATAGAATATCCATAGCTATGTTCCCAGTCTCCGTTACAATTTAACTTATACCAATTTTGAATTCGTTCTATTATGTCTTTCAAAATAGTTTGGGTTTACCATTTGTTTAGGTTTCTAAACTAATTACACTCAGACCAATTTCAAAATCATCACCCCCTTAGAAATCTTCACCTCAACATTATCTTCTTCATTAAAACCAGCTTCTTTTAACCATTTGCCACATAGCCTGATTTCAGGGACAGAGGTCTGACTCCATTTATTAAAGCGTATTCGCTCATGAATTTTCAAGATCCGCGTTTTCTTCATGTCATATTTTTATATGACAATAATATTAAACCAATTCCATTTGTCAAACTTTAATATGACAAATCTGTCGTATAATAAATTGACATTTGTTTTGTGACTAAGGACGAACTCAAAAAGAAAATAGGGCAGCGCATTATTGAGTTAAGAACTCAAAAGGGCTGGAGTCAATCTGATCTGGCACGGGCATGCAATAAGGACCGGCAAGCGGTAGAAAAACTAGAAAACGGCAAGGTTAACCCAACGCTTTATACGTTGTATGAAATTTCAAAAGCACTGGAAATTTCTTTAGGCCAACTGGTGGGATAATAACGGGGCAAAAATCAGATAATTTTATCAAGTAAACGACTGCCTGAATTCCAGGGGAGTACTATTGGTTTTTGTTTTAAAAAACTTGCTGAAGGATTGTGGGTGCTCAAAACCTAATGTATAGGCAATTTCAGTGATGGAATCCTCTGTAGTGGTCAATTTTTCCTTAGCATCGGCTATCACTTTATTATGGATATGCTGTTGCGCATTTTGCCCGGTAAGGGAGCGTAGCATATCACTGAGGTAGCTGGGTGATAAATGCACCTGATCAGCTAAATACTGAACAGTGGGCAAGCCTTCATTCAATGGTTTCGAATCACGAAAATAGTCGTCCAAAACCTCTTCCAGCTTTTGAAGGAGATCGTTGTATACTGCCTTGTGGGTAATGAACTGCCGGTTATAAAAACGGTTGCTATAGTTGAGCAGTAATTCAATCTGGGAAATAACCACATCCTGACTGAATGCATCAACCCTGCTCTTGAGTTCGGTATCAATGATATTGAAAACAGACATGATAATTTCCTTTTCATGATCAGCTAAATACAGTGCCTCGTTTGAGCCATACGAAAAGAAGCCATACTGTTTGATCTTCTTCGCCAGCGGATAGGTTAGTAAAAAGTCAGGGTGAATAAAAAAAACATATCCGGAGCCTGAGCTTTTAGGAGTTTCGAATACCTGATTTGGAGCGGTAAAGATCAATCCGCCTTTACCAAAGTCATAATAATTTTGCCCGTATTTTGCCTGTCCGCATAGTGTGCTTTTGTAGGCAATCTTATAAAAGTTGAGAATGAAGGAATCAAATGATTCCTTCATGGGAGGGATTACATCCTCTATATTTATAATACTAACCAACGGATGCATTGGCTGAGGCAGCCCAAACACCCGATGTAAGTCTGATAAAGATTCAAATCTTCGCGGAAGGTTTCCTTTCTTTTTCATCTCAGCAAATAACCCGACAATTAATAAAGCACTAAATATCGGCTATCGTTGACCTTTAAACAACAATTGATACTGATTCAACGCAGAATGTTTGCCTCACCCTGCGCCGCATCGGACACCTCAGCCCAGGCTTCCCAGCTTTTGAGTCTTTCATTATACGCCTTGCGCACGGAAGGCAAGGATTGATCTCCCAAAAAGAGGCGCATAGGAGGCTGATCTGCATCCACCACTTTGAAAAGAGCCTCAGGAGTGGCTTTAGGGTCTCCTTTCTTTAATGCCTTTAGCCCTTGCACAAACTGTCCTTTAAAGTCTGCATAAATGTCAAGCGCTTTAGCCATTTTTAAAGACTCAGGACTTCCAAACTCAGTGGCATAGGCGCCCGGTTCAATCAGCGTAACCTTAATACCAAAAGCGCTAACTTCCGCAGCCAAACTTTCGTGGATAGCCTCGAATGCCCATTTCGTGGAACAATAGTATCCGATTACAGGCAGCGACTCGAGGCCAAGACTACTGGATACTCCCAATATGTGGCCATGGCCTTGTTTTCTAAGCAGAGGCAAAACAGCCTGAATAACAGAAAGTGCACCAAATACATTGGTCTCATAGACTGCCCGGACGTCATCAATGCTCGCTTCTTCGATGGTACCTACAAGTGAATATCCGGCATTATTCAGTATCACATCCAGCCTGCCAAAATAATTCCGGGCTTGTTCAACGGCAGATTCTGCCTGACCAGGCTTTGTAACGTCAAGCTCAAGTGTCAGTACACTTTCTCCATACTTCTCCCTCAGGTCGGCGATGCTCTCTAACCTGCGTGCAGTCGCTGCCACTTTATCTCCTCGCTCAAGTGCTGCTTCCGTCCAGATACGCCCAAAACCGCGTGAACAACCAGTAATAAACCATACTTTACTATCCTTTTGATGTTCCATAATTATATTTTTTTATTTTAGAATATCACAAAGGTCTATATTATGCATAGCCTGCC
>NZ_SMLW01000178.1 GCF_009711405.1 Fulvivirga kasyanovii
ATTCATTTTTTCGACGTGTCCAATCTTATCCCAATTAAGGTTTTTGAAGTATTTAAAGGAGAATTAAATTATATTAATGAAAAAGAAGAATTTGAATGGAGTAATAGAATGATGGATCAAATTCTTAGCAGAGATTAAACATAATAGCTAACCTCTTTAATGATGGATAAACTCTTGTTGAGTACAAATTATACGTTACTAAGAGTTTGTTTTCCAACATATTATTCCTCACCGATCTGCCCCACTCACCATCCCCACATCACTTCCCAATACAAAACTTCGAAAATATATTCGCCAATAAATCATTCGTAGTAATCTCCCCGGTAATCTCCCCGAGGTAATGCAAGGACTGACGGATATCCATCGCAAGAAAGTCACCGGTAATGTTATTGTCAAGGCCGTTTAGCACATCCATAAGTGCGTTGCGGGTTTTGAGCAGGTTGTCATAATGGCGGATGTTGGTCACAATGGTATCACCGGTTTTGAAGTTGTCGAGGTTTACCACTTCCAGGATACGGTCTTTGAGTGCATCCAGGTTTTCCTTAGTTGCTGCTGATATCAGTACGGAGCCTTTGATTTTCTCAATAGCGGCTTTTAAGGCAGGCTGGGCTTTGTCTTCTTTATTGCCCACTACTATAAAGGGTATGCCGAGGTTTTCCAGCTTATTGATATCCCGGTTTACGTCTACGAGGTTGTCATTGGCCATGTCGATCATATAAATGATCAGTGAAGCCTTCTTCATCTGCTGCTGAGTTCGCTCTACACCAATTTTTTCAATGGTGTCAGTAGTTTCGCGGAGACCTGCGGTATCTATAAAGCGGAAAGTAATACCTCCAAGGTTGATCTCATCTTCAATGAAATCCCGTGTGGTTCCTGCAATGTCAGAGACAATGGCCTTCTCCTCATTAAGCAGGGCATTGAGCAGGGTGGACTTACCTGCGTTAGGCTTGCCTGCAATAACCGTAGGTACACCGTTTTTAATCACATTGCCCAGATCAAAGCTATCTATCAGGGCATTGATCACTTTCAGAAGGTTATTGATCAGTTGTTTAAGATCATCCCGGTCAGCGAATTCCACGTCCTCTTCGCCAAAATCCAGCTCCAACTCTATCATAGAGGCGAAGTGGATCAGCTCTTCACGCAATTGGCGGATCTGCTCGGAGAAGCCACCGCGCATTTGGTTTAGTGCGGCTTCGTGTGAGGCGGCAGAGTCAGCGTTAATCAGGTCTGCGACGGCTTCGGCCTGGGCCAGGTCGAACTGGCCGTTGAGGAATGCCCTTTTGGTAAACTCACCGGGCAATGCCAGGCGCGCTCCGTTGGCAAGCAGTACCTTGATCACCTGCTTTACAATGAATGGAGACCCGTGGCACGAAATTTCCACCACATTTTCTTTGGTAAATGATTTTGGGGCTACAAAAAGGGATATCACCACTTCATCTATGATTTTATCATTATCCCGGATAGTGCCGTAATGCAAGGTGTGAGATTCCTGTTTTTCGAGGTCTTTACCTTTGAAAACTTTGTTGCAGATCTTTATAGCGTCATTTCCTGATAGCCTGATCACT
>NZ_SMLW01000043.1 GCF_009711405.1 Fulvivirga kasyanovii
CATCTTTGACCAATCCTTTTCACCAAAGAAATCCTCAAAATCATAAGTGTAAGGAATAGTTTGGAGAGTGTCGTTTTGGAATATCAAGGGGATGCTATCTTTCAATACCCGATAGGCCGACCAGTAAGTACTTACCCGGTCTTTGTCGCTGCCTTGGTAGGGGTAATCCGTTTGTGCCTTTAGCATGCCCGCCAGGTGTGCCAGGAAAGCAATGTGTGCTTGGAATACCTCATATTCCAATTTTCCATCCATGTAGGCATTTTCTGTCACAAACACCGCCCGTTTGAAGCTCAACGGCTCCGTGCCGTCCAGCATA
>NZ_SMLW01000229.1 GCF_009711405.1 Fulvivirga kasyanovii
TATTTCTACTACACTACTATCCCCTTGAGGTTAATGCCGCGTAGCGAAGATTTAGAATTCTCTGAATAAGTGTGCTGCAGAAGGTTTGGGCACTGCCCCGGATCGCGGGGATCCCTGATATTTTCATTGAATATCTGTATAAATCACGCTCATATACGAAAATTCAGGGATGACGGGGTACATCAGATACAGGGGTACAGATACATACACGCTAAAATGCCGTGGGGTATCTGCTGCGGAAATCGGGGTTCTGTAACATTACAATGCTAATGTTCATCCCCGTGGTAGATCCACATAGGCTCGGTGGCTCCGGCTCTTTCAAATCCTACTTTTTTATAGAAATCAATGGCTTTTCCGTCGGCGGTAAGCATTTGCATATGGAAGCCTCCATATATCTCCTGCATTTTGGCCATGATCATCTGCCCAATGCCCTGGCCCTGGTAATCGGGGTGTACCAGCAGGTGCGGGTAATAAACTACGAGGTGACCATCAGAGATTGCATTTCCAATGCCGACCAGTTTGTCATTGCTCCAGGCCGATATCAAAGAGTGAGAGTTTGTGAGGGCCTTGTATAGTTCGTCCGGTTTCTCTGCGGAACTCCATTTATTGGCTTTGTAGATTTCCAGTATATCTCTGGGGGCAATGTCTCTTCTGTCTGAAATTATAATTTCCATAATTAATTTTTTTTCAACAAATTCAAATGTGTCGACGTGGGTTATTCTGTTTTAGATTTTGTTTCCGCTATAATCACCCCAAAGGTTCCGTCTAGCTGCTCTATGTTTTTAGTGGGCAGGTATATTCTCGAAACAAAGCCATCGAGGTAAAGCGCATTTTTACACCCCTTTTGTTTGAAAAATGAAGCAAAGTCGAAGAAATTAACTTTGTCTCTGGAGATGGCAAACAGCGCATTTCCATTAGGAAGTATCCCAACACCATTTCTAATATGGACATTCTGAGACCCTTTAATGAATTTGGGGTGAATCTCTCCATCGATGAGCAGCATGGGGCCTGATTGGGTGGCATAGCTTATGTTTTGGCTGATGTCAAAAGACCGGGAGAGGCTAACCATGGCTTTGTGGTCATGCGTGATGTAGAATACTCCGTTGGGTTGAAGGTAAAAGTTGCCGTATCCGTTTTGAAGCGTATCGAGGGGTGACAGGAGTTGTCCATTTTCGATATACAACCCTTGTGGTGACAGGTCTTTGTTATACATACCACCATTCATGGCGAATACCAGTGCTTTGCCATCATTTTCCAGACTTGCTTTGAGGTTTCGGAAGTTTTGATAATTAATGCCATCCTCATCTTTCCAGTAAAATTTCAGGTGCTGATGGGCAGGGTCAATCTCATAGCTGATAAACCTGGATTCATCAACCAGCTTTCCTGCTTTTTTTGTCAGGAGAAAACTCGTGGATAATAGAAAGGCAAGGGGAATAACCAGAAGCCATAATTTATTCATACCCATAATATTAATGAATTTTACTACACTGCGTCCATTTCAAAGCCATCTACTTCCATAGCTTGCCCCGGTTCCAGCCTATCCAGGGTAATAGCTCCAATGCGCACCCGGACCAGCCTTAAGGTAGGGAAGCCCACGGCTGCGGTCATTTTACGTACCTGCCTGAATTTTCCTTCGGTCAGCGTTATGGATAGCCAACTGGTGGGGCCGTGCCTTTCGTCCCTTATTTTTTTAGCCCGTGGGGGGAAGTCCGGGGGTAGATCGAGGCGAAAGGCTTTGCAGGGCAAGGTGGTATAGGCGTTGCTTCCCGTGCCTATTTCTATCCCGGTTTTTAATTGCTCTACGGCCTCATCTGTTATTTCGCCATCAAGCTGGGCGTAGTATTCCTTTTCTATTTCTTTACTTCGCACCTGCTCGCTTACCTTACCATCTGTAGTTACCAATAGCAAACCCTCCGAACTTTCATCCAGCCGGCCGATAGCCATGGCGCCCTCGGGGAAATCATAAAGGTCTCCAAGCATTTTCTTGTTCCTCTGCTTGTTTTGGTTGCTGACAAACTGCGACAAATAACCAAAGGGTTTGTAAATGATAAAGTGGTGGTGTTTGATCATATGATTTACGAACGGGGGAGTACCCGTTTATTACCGCTAAATATCAGTCGCTTGTGTTTCAGGGATGATTGGATCTTTCCTGTGGTTTTCTGCCATTTCTATGCCTGCCTTGAGCATCCCGATAAGCCCCACGCCAAAAACTATAATTCCGGATGAGATTTCCTGGAGGTGTTCATCGGTGGCAAGTAGGAGGGAGTACAAGCCAAATAAAACAACAATGACAATCAGAGAAAACAGGTAGATCAGGAATGCTCTGGCATACTTTGGGTTCTCCCATACTTTTTTAGCAAGTTTATGCTGCACTTTTTTGGTGTCCTGTAGTGTAGACAGACTGATCCCTAAACCCAAAAAGACCAGTACTTTGTTGAAGTCGTCCCAGAAGGTGTCTAACTCAAATATGAGAGGTTTATAGGCATAATAGACACCTATGATAATGAATGGATACTGAACATAGCTGAGGTAATGGAAAATGCTTTTTGCTGCTTTCATTATAACTTGGGGATGAAGTATGGGGCAATATATACTCTGGCCGGTTCAAATTCAATAATTTACAGGGAGTTATATCAGT
>NZ_SMLW01000578.1 GCF_009711405.1 Fulvivirga kasyanovii
CATTCAATATCAATAGGGTAAGCCTCCACAGGTACGCAGGCACCACCGGAAATTCCTCCTTTGATTGTTTGAGGGTTGTTGCCATCATTAACAGCAGTAACAAAACTCTTTACTTTCAGTTGGTTTAAACTTAACTTTTTCATGTTTAATAGGGTTTTTAATGTTGCCTACTCTTATAGCTTTTCGGCTTCCGCTTGATATGACCGGTTTTACGCGGCAATCAAGGCTAGATCAATACCCCTTCACTTTTGTTACCCATGAAAAAAGATTTTTTTAAAAAAAAACTGTCATGCGAGTGTCAGCTTCATTAAAATGTCCGTTTGCACATCCTCTCCAAGGATGAAGGAGTGCTTGTCAAATTCCACAAAGCCATTCTTTTCGTAGAATTTAATGGCTCTGGGGTTTTCTTCCCATACACCCAGCCATACGGTTACGCTATTAGTTTCCCTTGCCAGGCTCATGGCCTTGTCAAACAGCAGCTTTGCCACACCCTTTCCGTAGTATTTTGCCAGCACATAGATCCTCTCGATTTCCATGGTATGCTCCGGCATACTTTCGGTTTGGGCATCTCCGAAATTGATCTTTAAATAACCAATGACCTGACCGTCATGCTCAGCAAAAAAGAACATAGAATCAGGGTTTGCTACTTCCTCAGCCAGAGCTTCCGGGCTAAACTTGCTGTCGAGGTACTTTTGTAAATTTTCAGGAGAATTGACAGCCCCGAAAGCCTCTGTAAAGGTAGTTCTGCCGATCTCCTGGAGCGCTTTTACATCGACTTTTTCTGCAGGTCTGATGGTAATATCACTTGAGTCCATGATGATTGGTGGGGTTAAAGTAAGTCAGGTTTTAAATTAAGTTTTTTATATGAACAGGTGAAAAAACAAGTCTTGAAAAGGCGTAAAAATGCAATTCAGATGCATTTTTTGAAGTATTGATTAAGCTAGATAACCTTTCAGTATAATAAGTCTTATTGCATATAGCGTATAAATAATTGACTGATATTCGAATTTTTTATTGTGATTTTAAAAAATATAAATCATATTGCACGCCATTTTTTTAAAAACTTAAATTACATTAATTATGAAGTCTACCATCCTGTTATCTCTAATGGTATTGGCTATTGGTCTGTCGTTAAATGCGCAGAACCTGGACAAGCAAAAAACAAAAGTAACCTACACCCAATTACCGCTAAAACCACTTCCGGAAGAAGTTACCCAGTATTATGTAGAAACCGATCTGGGTTATATCTATAGCGGCGACAGCAAAACAGAAACGCTGAATAAAATAAAATCAGCGGCTGAAATTGGTCATTTGGAAAAAACAGCAGATCAGGGAGCCAAGCTGTTGGTGCGACTGGAAACTTACTACAAGAGCGAAGTGAATTTTCAGACCATTGTAAGAAAGGAAAAAAGAGACGATAAGGAAGTTTCCGTGACCTACCACTTTCTCACTTTTGACTACAAATACCCTTTGTACTTTGAGTTGACGCTGCCCGGAGAAATAGAGCCTTTTTATTCAGAGTTTTCAAATGGCTCAAACCAAATGACAACCTACAGAAGTAGTGAGTACAGAACCTCTTCTGAGCTAAGTAACTGGTGGAACTCTAATTACAAGTCAGTT
Organism: Fulvivirga kasyanovii; assembly: GCF_009711405.1. Taxonomy (GTDB): domain Bacteria; phylum Bacteroidota; class Bacteroidia; order Cytophagales; family Cyclobacteriaceae; genus Fulvivirga; species Fulvivirga kasyanovii. Next base: position 1,621 of record NZ_SMLW01000578.1, read on the forward strand.
CAGGGCAAACTGAGAACTGACCTGTTGAATAAAAACGTAAGCGACCTGAGACAAACCCTTGATAAATTCTTCTCTTATAGGAAAAACACTTTGTATACGGAATTCTTTACAGTGAAAAAATTCAAGGCATTTGAATATGATGATATTGACCAGGCTTGGGGAATAGCGAAACTGGCTTTGGAAGAAATATCAGAAAACGACATAGTATTTAGCGATGCATTCAACACCAAAATGGAAGAAGCCATTGTAATCTGGAAGAAAGCCCTTGCTGAAAGCGATTTGGAAAGCAGAAAAACAAGGATCAATAAAAAAGTAACAGAAGCCCTGTTCAACAATATTTTCCTTGCTTATGCTATGATGTCAGATTTCGAGAAAGCAGAGCAGGTGAAAGCCATGGCTGAGGAAAAGATCAACAAAAGAGCTATTGATAACTACGCTGAGTCATTCCTTGAAGGACGTAAAGAGCGTTTTGAGATCAATGCAGGACGTATTCCTAACTCACTTTAATTTAGCAATTTCAATTTTTTAAACTTTATAAAATACAGAGATGAAATACCTATACTTATTTTTGATTTTTGCCGGATTCGTGGCGTGTAGTTCTGACGAAGAAAAATTGCCGGAGAACGTGGTTAAAAGCTCTAGTGGACTGGAAGTAACCCTGGAATGGTCTACCGGTGGGTCGTCTACACAAGCCCAGGAAGATGCAGATCTTGATCTTTTCCTTATGAAGGATGGCGGTGAAGTAGATACTTCGGAAGGTGCATCATTTGAAAAAGTTAAGATAGAGAGCTTTTTTGCTGATGGAGATTATTATGTTGAAGTGCAGTATTATGCCGGTGCAGTAGCCGTGGATTATTCACTTTACATAAACGGTGTAGGGTCTACAGAGAACAAGGTATATGAAAGCTCGTTCCTTTCATCGGATAAGGGTCTTGTAGTCAGATATCTGAAAATCAACAAAGCAGGTGAGACTTATACCATCACCGATCTTTGATTAGATAGGTCTATTTGATATTGGAATGCCGGGTGAAAGCCCGGCATTTATTTTTTCTTTACTACGTCGTTATAGGCAGTATTCAGCGCATCCAGCAGCAGTTCCCTGGGAACCTTACCAAGCTCAAAAGTAGTCCAGCCCTGCAGCCCCCATTTGTTGGGTACGGGATATACGGCTTTGGCATCAAACTCACAAAACACCGATTGATCTACCTCATTCAATTTAATGTTTGCCGTATGGCTGGGCTCATGCAGTGTGGCAAATGTTCTCTTTTTTATAACCTTAAACGCAGCCCTGTCAAAGTGCGGGGCTTCTTCCGTGCCGGGAAAGGATAAAGCCATTTCCCTGAAAATATCTGTTGTAACCATATGCTTTTCAAGTTTGGAACCAAGATACTTAACAGTACCGGAACATGATTGGAAATTTACGACATGCTACAGTTGATTGATCTTTTTAAAAGCAAATGAAGGAGCAATTCTGGAGAGCATGTAGAGTATTTTAACGCCGCCAATCTTGATTTCCACTTTGCCTTTTTCCAATTTATGCAACATCTCAGCCACGGCATTTTGAGGAGAAATAGCCACCTTTGGCGGGTCTCCCTGGTGCCAGGGCGTATCTACTGCCGACATCATGACCTCAATAACCTTAACAGGTTCAGTTCTTAATTGATGTCTGAGTACACGTGTAAAAGCGTGCAAACCGGACTTAGTTGCATTATAAATAGGGTAAACAGCCCGTGGAGCATAAATAAGGCCGGTCGTAATATTAATTATGGCTGCATCCCGGTTCTTCATCAGCATGGGCAAAAACAGCTTGCTCAGTACAATAGGAGCCATGAGATTGGTCTGTACCTCACTTTCGGTCTTTTCTATCATTTCACCATCTGCCAAGAAGTTTGTTTTGTGTACGGTAGCGGCATTATTGATCAATACATTACAGGAGGGATGATTGTTTGCAACCCAATTATACAGCTCCTGCCGTTGTGCGGGATCAGAGAGGTCACACGGATAAAACTGGACGGCAGGTATTTCCTTTTTTACAAATTCAAGCTTCTCAACAGAACGGCCGCAGATCAGTATCGTATTGCCATTTTCGTGAAGTCTTCTGGTGAGTTCAAGGCCAATGCCGGAGCTGCCCCCGGTAATCAGGATGGTGTTGTTTTTGAGTTTCATATCGCTTTTTTCTTCAAAGTAGCACATGAAATACACCAATGTCATTAACCTGTGTTAATACAGCCAAAGAATATAAATGTCTGATGATTTGTATAAGAAAGCGGCAATTCATGGGGTGTGATTTTAATAAGCTGACCCAAATTCTTGCGAACCGAACTACTCAGCAGCTTTACTAAACTTTCGAAAGTTTGGTAAAGCTTACCATGCCACCGGTACAGGCCGTAGATCATATCCCCAGGCAGTAGAAGTCCCAGCCTTTCAGGCCTTTTGACTCGCTATGAACCATTACAAAAGGCTGCACCTTTTGCTGTTGGATTTCGTCCTTTCAGACTGGAATGGTCAATTTGTTTGATAAAAGAGATTAGCATTGTCCTGGAGCAGGTGCATTCTGCTGGTGCTGGCGGCTGGAACTTTTGTAGGAAGTTGTAAGAAAGGATATTCTAGGTGGCATGCGCCATACCCATCTTCCTTCGAACCCGGCTGAGAGCGACCGGCGTAATGCCCAGGTAGGAGGCTATCATGTGCTGCCTCACCCGGTGGGAAAGGTCGGGGTATTCTTTCAGAAAGGAACGATAGCGCGCTTCTGCATCAAGTAAAAGAAACTCCCTTTCCCGGTTTTCTTTTTTAATGAAAGCCTTTTCCAGAATGGCCACAAGGAAAGTGTTCCAGCAAGGGTGTCCGGCTGAGAGGTCTTGCCATTGCTGATAATCAAAAGTGATTATTTCTGAAGGTTCCAGTGCTTCAATGTTGAAATAGGAAGGTCGGTTTAAGGTCATAGCACTATAGGAACTTAAAAACCTGCCCTCAGGAAAAAAGCCTTTGGTAAACTCATTGCCATTATCATCTACATAATAGTATCTGAACAGGCCTTTGCCAATAAACCCGAACTGACGCGGCGTCTGTCCTTCACGAATAAAATGTTCTCCCCGTGCGACCGATGAGTTTCTTGCTATAGCCAATAGCTTTTCTTCCTGCTCCTGAGGCAGTTCTGTTAATGCACGGATGGTTTGGAGGAGAAGCTCTTTCATAACATACTCACTATAGGAAAGATAACAAACTTTGCCATAACCCTGAAATCCACCGGCTTAATTCAACTGGAAAAGCAGCCGATATAAGCTCTTGACAAGCTAAAAAGCCGTTTTGATACTTCATAAAGAACCAGTATTAAAAAAGAGTGATAAAAACTTGTAACCATTTGGTTACATTTATATATTTGTAACCAATCAGTTACATAAAAGAATGAGAAGAGATGTATTTCAGGCGATAGCTGACCCTACACGTCGGGAGATCATAAACCTACTGGCACAAGAACCGCTCAACCTGAATGCGGTGGCAGAGAAGTTTGATGTAAGTCGCCCGGCCATATCCAAGCATGTGAAGATCTTGGAGGAATGTGGTTTGATCGCCATTAAGCAGCAGGGTAGGGAGCGATATTGCCAGGCACGACTGGATAAGCTGAGCGAAGTCCACGAATGGACAGAGAAATTCAAAATATTCTGGACGCAGAAGCTGGACGCTTTGGAAAACTTTTTGGAGCGTGAGGCCTATGAACAACAGAAAGCAAAGACGAACTCAAAACGAAAACCACAACAATAATGGATAGAGATCATGGTAAAATAACCAAAAAGCCTGATGGCTTTCAGGTAAGGTTTGAAAGAGAACTCAACTACAGCATAGATACGGTTTGGGATGCCATAACCAACCCGGAGAAGCTCAAAATATGGTTTACAGATTTTGAAATGGAGCTAAAGGAAGGCGCCGATATCATCATAAAATTCAGGGATGAAGCGGCAACGAAGACCTATGGTAAAATAATTAAAGTGGAGCCGCCGCGACGGTTTGAATATACCTGGGAAGGAGAGTTGGCCGTCTGGGAACTTGAACCAATCGGTGATCGCCGGTGCAGGCTGATTCTCACCTATAGCAAATTGAGCAGTGAATATGCCATAAACGCACCGGCAGGATTCCACTCCCTACTGGACAGGCTGGAAGATATGCTGGGTGGAAATGATAAGTTCTACCCATTCGGAACTGAAGAAAATGACCCGGAGCACCTGGAAATGCAGGAGGCCTATGGCCGGATAGCCTATGATGATTTCCCCGAACTGAAGAGATACAAGCCAGTGGTGATCGAGCGGACTTTCAATGCGCCGGTAGATAGAGTCTGGAGTGCTATCACTGACAAAGAAAAGATGAAAGAATGGTACTTCGACCTTGAAGAATTTAAGCCTCAGGTAGGCTTTAAGTTTCAATTTGAGGGAGGTACTGAAGAAAAGTGCTACCTGCACCTTTGTGAAGTTACTGAAGTAGTACCCGGTAAGAAACTACAGTATAGCTGGAAATATGACGGCTACGCCGGTAACTCCTTTGTAACCTTCGAACTCTTTGATCTCGGCGACCAGACAAAGATGAAACTTACACATACCGGACTTGGCACCTTCCCCGAAAGCAATCCTGATCTTGCCAGAGAGAACTTTATAGGTGGCTGGGAAGACATCATTGGCAGATCGCTGAAACAATATCTTGAGAACCTTTAAACATTAATTGCTTATGAAAATCGGAATGACCAGTGTTTTTGTAAATAATCCCATGGAAGCGTTTAAGTTCTATACTGAGGTCTTGGGTTTTGTAAAGATCATGTATATGCCGGAACACTACCTGGCCATTGTGGCATCGGCAGAAGAGCCGGAAGGTACTACTTTGCTTCTGGAGCCTAACAACAGCCCCATCGCCCAAAACTACCAGACAGAGCTTCGCAAGGCGGGGTTGCCCTGCATCGTTTTCCAAACAGATGATATTCAAAACGATTACCAGCGGTTAAAGGAGCTGGGGGTAGAGTTTAAGAAAGAGCCAACCCAATCAGAATGGGGAACAGAGGCTATATTTGATGATACTTGTGGCAATTATATCCAATTGCATCAGATGCCCTAAACCGTTCAAGGTAAATTATCTGATTCAATCGCTTTGTAACTTTATTATAAGTTGGTACGTTTGTCTGGTATATACCGATCGGTATATTTTGAAGATAAGTTTATTTAAAAAATGTCAAAGACAGAGCGGACCAAGGCGCATATCATCGAAAAAACGGCCGGCATATTTAATACCAAGGGTTTTATCGGAACAAGCTTGAGTGATATGGAAAAGGCCACGGGTCTTACCAAAGGAAGTATTTATAATAACTTCAAGAATAAAGATGCTGTGGCTCTGGCCGTATTTGACCATAATCTGCAATTGGCCAATAACCTCATTGAATCCGAAATGGCCAAATATAGCACAGCCAAAGAGCAATTACTCGCCTATACAGAGGTTTATTTGGACAATGTGCTTCAACTATCCTTCCCTCATGGCGGATGCCCCATGCTCAATACAGCAGTAGAAGCTGATGATACACATCCTGAGCTACGTGAGAGAGCGGCTGAGGCCATTATCGACTGGAAAAATAAAATTTCCTTTCTCATCCGCAAGGGAGTGTCAGATGGGGAATTCAGACAATATATAAATGTAGAGCAGGCGGCACTTACCATTTTTGCTACGGTGGAGGGCGCTATTATGATCTCTAAAGTAACGGGCAAAGTTGAGTATCTGAACATGATCATGGGATCAGTCCGAAAAATGATCTACGACCTGGAATAAAAAATTTTGAACAAAAATATACCGATCGGTATAAAATAAATATTTATGAAAACAACAAATAACACAGTGCTGATAACCGGTGGTAGCGCAGGGATCGGCTTCGAAATTGCCAAACTTTTTGTATCTGGCGGGAATAAAGTAATTATTACCGGAAGGAATAAGGAACGGCTTGAGCAGGCATCAAAACAGCTTGACAATGTAGTAGCCATACCTTTTGACGTTACTGATGCACATCAGGTTCAGCAGCTCGTAAAAAGGCTTAATGATGAGTTTCCCGAACTTAATGTTGTGGTAAATAATGCTGGGAAAGCTGCTCTGCATGATCTGTCTGAAAGTACAAACAGTTTTGAAATTGCCAGTGAGGAAATCCTCACCAACTACCTTTCTGTAATTAGGCTAAATGAGCAGTTGTTGCCTTTGCTTAAAAGGCAAAAAGAGGCGGCTATAGTAAACGTATCTTCGGTGGTTGCCTTTGCTCCTTCTGCTATAATGTCAACTTACGCTGCAAGTAAGTCGGCCCTGCATTCATACACCCAATCACTGAGACTAGCTCTATCCAGGGATACTTCTGTCAAAGTATTTGAGTTGATGCCTCCTTTGGTCAATACAGATTTCTCCAAAGAAATAGGAGGTGAAAACGGCATTTCCCCCGAACTTGTAGCAGAGGACTTGCTGAATAGCTTTGAAAATGAGCAATACGAAATACATGTGGGAGCTACTGCCCAGATCAGTGCACTCAGCCGTAAGTCACCTCAGGAGGCCTTAAGGGCAATGAATCAGTCATTTTTAAATAGATAGAATATGCTAATACATAAAGAACCCCGGAAAGTAGCTGTTGTCGGGTATAACAGGATACCCTTTGCCCGGCACAATACCGCTTATGCACGTGTCGGTAACATAGAGATGATGACAGCCTCACTGGAAGGCCTGATCAATAAATATAAACTCCAGGGGCAGAGATTGGGAGAAGTGGCCGGTGGAGCTGTAATCAAGCATACCCGTGAGTTTAACCTGATGCGCGAGAGTGTAATGGGTACATCACTTGACCCGGCTACACCTGCATGCGATATACAGCAGGCATGTGCTACCGGCATGGAAGCTGCCATTTATATAGCCAATAAAATAGCCCTGGGACAGATCGATGTGGGCATTGCAGGAGGTGTGGATTCGGCCAGTAATGTACCCGTAGTGGTCAGCGAACCATTGCGTAAAATATTGCTTGAGGCTCGAAAAGCAAAGTCTTTTGGCAGTAAGCTGAAGCAGTTTATGAAAATTCGCCCCAGGCATCTGGTGCCTGTTGCGCCAGGCATTGATGAGAGGCGCTCCAAATTGTCCATGGGAGGCCATACCGAAATTTCTGCCAAGCATTATGGCATAAGCCGCGAAGACCAGGACGGGTTTGCGCTGGAGAGCCACCAAAAGATGGCGAAAGCTTACGATGAAGGCTTTTTCAATGATATGCTCACGCCTTACCTGGGCCTGGATCACGACAATAATATGAGAAGGGACACCAGCATGGAGAAGCTGGCACGTTTAAAGCCTGCATTTGATCCGCTCAATGGCACACTCACTGCCGGAAATTCAACACCCTTTTCTGATGGAGCTTCATGTGTTCTGCTCGCCAGTGAGGAGTGGGCCAGGGAGCACAACTTACCCGTGCTGGCTTATATTTCTTTTGCAGAAGTGGCGGCCATTGAATTTGTGAATGAGCGCCACAACCTGTTGATGGCTCCGGTACATGCTGCCACCAGGATGCTGCAAAAGGCCAATTTAAACCTGCAGGATTTTGATTTTTATGAAATCCACGAAGCTTTTGCCGCACAGGTGTTAACCACTCTTAAAATATGGGAAAGTGCGGAGCTTATGAAGAGGTTTGGTTATGATAAGCCTTTGGGAAGCATAGACAGAAACAAATTGAACACAAAAGGAAGCAGCCTCGCTGCTGCGCATCCCTTTGCTGCTACCGGAGGCCGGTTAATAGCTACCATGGCCAAACTGCTGAATCAAAAAGGCTCAGGCCGGGGCTTTATCTCCGTTTGTGCCTCCGGAGGTCAGGGAGTGACTATGGTTATGGAGAAGTAAAATAGTGATCAGTGATCGTAAATTTCAACGGGTGTGTTAGAAGTCTGAAGACGGAAGACGGGAGACCGGAGTGGGCTCGGTAACCGGTGATCAGTGTTTGGTAATCGGTAAAACTGAAACGGTTTTAAAAGGATCGGGATTTTGAATATTCTACGCCACGGCAAATACGCACTTTTTGGTTGATAAAATTTACTGACAGCTTACAGCGCTAAATTGCGGCTTTACTAAACTTTGAAAGTTTGGTAAAGCTTTACTGTTCGGCAACACCACCGGCTGAGGGTTATACCTTAAAGCAGAGATTGCTACCTTTCTGAGCATCGCCTCTCTGTCTCCTGCCGTAATGAAAGATTGTGCCTCCGAAGGCCGTAGGGTCCTCTTCGAGAGACTCTACTGGGAAGTAATATATAATCCGGCCTTAACTTAATAGCATTGGAGGGGATTATAGGGGTGTTTTGAACTTGTGGGAATCAGTGATATACACCTTCCGAAAAGTAGTGTTCTCGCAGAAATAGAGCCTGATTCATAAGACCTTTGTTATAGCCTTTCGGGGTGAAACCCAGGTCTTTGGTTCTGAATTTCTTATATTGAAGGTAATAAAATTGCTAAAAACAATTACATAAGGCACTCAGGGGGTAAAGATACGGTTGTTCAAAAGTAAGTGCTGAATACCCCTCCGACAGATTCGTAACTAAAATTTAAGCTCAATCATACAGACTTATGCCCTGCAGGTCTTAAAAAATGCAGGGCTGGAACAAAAATGAATATGTTATGAAAACCAAAAAAATCAACCTGAGCGACCTGAGAGTTAAAAGTTTTGTTACCAATCTGGAAAAACCATCCGGGCAGACTATAGTTGGTGGCCAAAAAGTACCCAAAAGTAATGTGTGCCCTGACTCCAATGAACCATGCTTTTCTGTAGATATTTGTTCTTTGTAGCAACAAACGATGTTTAACATAATCAGGAGCCCGGGATTAGTCAATGCCGGGCTTTTTTAGTTTTGTTGTTTAATAGTATTCTCTCATCGATTACTTTAGTATAATTAAATACCATGATCCGGGAACATAGCTAATGAAAGAAAATCCCTTAATAAAAGTCTACCACCTTCAAAATGAAGAGCACCCTAACCGTTTTTTCAATATCGAAAAGATGGAGACCATCTATGACAACATTAGCGGAAAAACTACCGAACCTCACCGCCATGACTTTTATACGATCGTTTGGGTGCAGCATGGTGAGGGGCATCACCTGATCGATTTTAATACTTATGATATTGAAGATGATCAGGTGTTCTTCATTAGTCCGGGTCAAATCCATCAGATTGATACACCGACGCGTCCACAAGGCTGGGTGATCTCCTTTTCTGCAGATTTTCTAAGTGCCAGTGGCATATCCCAGGACTTTATTTTAAAGGTAAATCTGTTTAAAAGCTACAGCGACAGTCCCCCCATCTACCTCGATGAAAAGACGCAGGCTGCATTAGGGTTGATCATTGATGCACTCTATGCCTCTTTCAAAGCGGAGAATAACTACAAAGAAGAGGCTGTAGGTGCCTGGCTCAAGCTGTTTTTGATAGAATGTGTAAACCTGTGCGAAAAAAGCAGACCACCTGAAACTTCAGCTACGTCCTGCGTGCTTATTGATTTCAGGAAGATGGTTGAAGAAAACTTCCGAAATCTTCACAAAGTTTCAGAATATGCCGACCTGCTTTTTCTTACCCCAAAACATCTAAATCAGGTGGTAAAAGACACTATCGGATGCACAGCCAAGGAATACATCATCGACCGCATCATCAGTGAAGCCAAGCGATTGCTCATCCACACCCACGAAACCGTGAAGCAAATTGCCATATCGCTAGGCTTCAAAGAGCCACTGCATTTCAACACCTTCTTCAAGAAGAAATCCGGCCTCACCCCGCTTGAGTTCAGGAAGCAGCATGAGGTTTAGATGGGTTTTGTGGTAAGCAGTAATCCGTTTTTGGTGATCGGTAAACGGGAAGCACAGGTAACCCGAGAACGGTGTGTTAAAAGAATTGGAATTTTGAATATTTCTACGACACTACTATCCCCTTGAGGGGTTGCAATGGTTATTCAAAGGCCTGCTTGTTTTGTCCCTACAGGACAATCTGATCTAAATGGCTGTTCCTACAAATATTTTATCCCTACGGGGTTAAGAAGGGATTCCTAATTAATTTTAACGACAATACGGCCTGGTGTCCTGTAAGGACATACTATTTATAGAAAAACGAAAAGCAAATATGTGCCATAGGAAAGCCATGCCATAGAATACAACTCTATTTTGGCACACATGCAGTCATTTGGGGATAGGAATGTACGTTTTTTAATTCGCGTATTTACTTAATCGAAGTCATGTACAAATATGATCCGGCCTTAACTTAACAGCATTGAAGGGGATTATAGGGGTGTTTGAACCATAAACCATGGGTTATAAACAGTAAACTGCACAAACTTCCGACATTTCTATAGTCCAACCCGACATTTTTGTAATACCCTCCTTACGCCTCTTGCCGTTTTCTCTATTAGAACAAAACAAAAAAGATGAAAAGGAAAAAGTTTATATCGATGCTGGCTTTAGGTTCAATGTCACTTGGCTTCACCAAAGCTTTTTCGATGTCATCTAAAGAAGACCGGCTCACAAAGCAAGTTGGCTTCAATCATTTACCAAACAAGAAGGAGAAAACAATGAAAACCGTATTACACAAAGCAGATACCAGAGGATATGCCAACCACGGATGGTTATTGGCACGACATACCTTCAGCTTTGCCAATTATTTTGATCCCACACGTATTCAATTTGGAGCCCTCAGGGTTTTGAATGATGATCAAATTGCCGGAGGGAGAGGTTTTGGGTCACACCCTCATGAAAATATGGAGATAATAACCATCCCTCTTGAAGGAGACCTGGAACACAAAGACAGCATGGGCAATGGTACTGTAATCAAAGAGGGAGATGTACAGGTGATGAGTGCCGGAACCGGTATCATTCATAGTGAGTACAATAAGAATGAAGACAAAGCGGTAAAATTATTTCAGATCTGGGTGTTCCCAAACCAGGAAGATGTAAAGCCACGCTATGATCAGATCTCCATCGCTGACCTGAAAAAGAAAAACGAATTCTATCAAATATTATCACCAAACCCTGATGACCAGGGCGTGTGGATACATCAGGATGCATGGTTTCATTTGGGTGATTTTGAAACGGGTAAGCATGATACCTACACCATCAAAAAGCCCGGCAATGGAGTTTATGCCTTCGTGATTGAAGGTGATGTTACTATCAATGGCCAGGCACTGAACAGGCGTGACGGTTATGGTCTTACAGACCTTGATCAATTGACTGTAATAGCAGATAGTGATGCCAGGGTGTTGCTTATGGAAGTGCCGATGATCGATGAATAAGAAGCCTGATACATTATAAACAGACAATCAATATTCAATTACAATATTATTAAAATGGAAACAACACAATTAGTTAAAACCTGGGCTATTGACCCTGCCCATTCAGAAATTCACTTTAAAGTAAAGCATATGATGGTGTCGACTGTTACCGGCTCATTCGATGAGTTTTCCGGCACGGTGAAAACAGAAAATGATGACTTTAAGGATGCTGAAATAGAATTCAGTGCCAAAATTGACAGCATCAATACCAAAAACAGTGACAGGGACGGGCATTTAAAATCTGATGACTTCTTTAATGCGGTAGCATATCCTGAGCTTAAATTCATTTCATCATCACTGACCAAGGAAGGTGAAGATGAGTACAAGCTGAAGGGCTACCTGACCATCAGGGATATCACTAAAGAAGTAGAACTGGATGTGTTATTCAATGGCCAGGCGGTTGATCCTTACGGAAATACCAAAGCAGGTTTTGAGATCACCGGTAAAATAAACAGGAAGGATTTTGGACTGAAGTGGAGTGCTGTAACAGAGGCAGGAAGCATAGTGGTAGGCGACCAGATCAGGCTTGACCTGAATGTACAACTCATCCTTAACTAATTAAAGCATAGGGTGCGGACGTCGTAAAATTGTTTGATGTAGATTTAACGTTAGTTCTAAGTACTTGTCCGCACCCTTTATTTACTTTGCATTTTCAAAAAATATTCTGATGAAGTTACTCCTCATGTTCTCTGCAGTGATTGCCGGTACGGTATTGCCTATACAAGCCGCTTTAAACGGTAAAATGGGAAAAGCTGTAGGCGACCCTGTTTATGCAGCATTTATATCTTTTGTGGTTGGTTCCGTTGGACTTTTTGCCTACATCATGTTTGCGAGAACTGACCTTTCAGGTATTGCCTATGCACGGCAGGTGAGCTGGAGTGTCTGGGTTGCTGGACTGTTAGGAGCGTTTTACGTCGCCAGTGTCATTATTCTGGCTCCCAAGTTAGGAGTAGCACTTACCTTCGGTTTGATAGTTGCCGGCCAATTAGGCATTTCCCTTGCCATGGATCATTTCGGGCTGTTAGGTATCCCTGTACACACCATCAACTGGCAGCGGATCGTTGGCATTTTACTGATTGTCTCAGGCGTTGTATTGATCAGGAATTTTTAAAAGAGAGAGTCGCAGCGCACTTTACAGTTTATGCTAAAGCAATCCATTTACTGACTGTTGTATCTCCTTTAAAACCGGATTATTCCTCGCCTTAAGTATCTTCAATTTCTTGCAGCCGCAGAAACCGACAAACCTGGCCAGGCTTTGAGAAAAGGCGTCTATAAAACGTTCGTCTGGCTCAAAACCATTTTCAAACCAAAAAGATTTTACAGTAAATACCCCCGTGGCCCTGTCTGCCTTAGGATCAAACTTGCCGACCAGTTGGTCATGATAAAGTATGGGCAGGCAGTAGTAGCCAAACTTCCGCTTTTTCTCCGGCACATAGCACTCCAACTGATAGTCGAAGTCAAAAAGCTCAAGTGTGCGTTTTCTCTGGATGATCAGGTTGTCAAAGGGTGATAAAATATGTGCCGTATCGTTGGTTTTATGCTCTGGCAGGTCAGTTAAGGTAAAATAAGTTTGGTTAATGCCTTCGACACTTACGGACTGAACTATACCTTTCCTGATCATTTTTGTCAGGGCTTTCTCAATGTGGGTTTTAAGCCCTTTTCTCAGGTAGGTGATCTCCGGTAGCGAAGCAATTCCCTGGGCAGAAAGCGTTCGTTTGATCAGAAACTCATGAAACTCCTGTTTGGAAGGCATGGATGTGTCCAGGTCAGCAGGGAGTACCCGCTCTGCAAGATCGTAGACCTTCTGAAAGTTGATCCGTTCTGCCACCATAAGCCTACCCTCCATAAAAAGTTGCTCCAGGGCTACTTTGGCAGGCTTCCAGTTGTACCAGGCGCCAGAGGTGTGGTTGGGGTCTTTAAAGTCTTTGGACTGTAACGGCCCTTCCGCTTTTATCCTGTCCAGCACATACGAAGTCATTTTTTTATTCTGGCGAAACCAGTGAGATTTCCCCTGGGCGTATTCCTGCTTTTTTATCAGACTGTAGCGGTAATCCTCCATGGGCAGGAAGGATGCGGCATGGCTCCAGTACTCGAATACCTGCTTTTCTCTGACCATTTGCATCAGTTCACCCTGCTGGTATGCCGTATTCCTGGTGTGGAATATATGATGATGAGACCTTTCAGCAACAGCCAGCGTGTCTATCTGCACATAGCCGAGTTTGCGGATAACGTCGAGCGAACTTATTCCATTGTGAGGGAAGAGCTGTGCATCAATAACAAGATTTCTGGCTTCGGCCTTCGTGATCGTTTTAACAGGTTTCATACCATCAAAGTACGAAAAGCAGGTGATATGGTTTGCGATTGAGCATGGATTTCTCCCAAATAAATGTGGTCATATAAAATATTGCTCTTTTTATTCATGATGTAATTTTACCTCCATGATTGATTTTAAATTATAGAGATAATTCATTAGCTTGTATATAGAACCATACGCTTATGCTATGAAAACCAACGCCCCAACCCAATTTCTTTTCATCATATTGGTATTGATGGCAGGGTGTGGCAACCCTGGACAAACTAATGATGAGGTAAACGTAAAAATTGATCAACAAGCCAGTGAAGGCATCTGGTTTGGAGAAGACTCCACCAGCTACGGAGTGATAGGTGTTGAAGACGGAAGCTTCAATTTTAAGGAAGGAAAACTTTCGGGAGGATATATCAACCTGAACCTGTCGAAGGTGGACACTTTGCAGTTCCGGAGCGCTTCACCAGCGGCTGCCCAAAAGCTGCCGAATAAATTTAAGATAGAGCGTGTTGAAGAAACGGAAAACCCGGATCAGGGAACCACACACACTTTGCTGGGGCGCTTTGAATATGATGACTCCGTTTCCAGTAAAGAAGTACGCCTGCCCGTGACTATGAACTACGAGCAAAATCAGATGGTGATGACCAGCAAGCCTGGAGATAAAACCTCTAAAGATGAACCGGCATTAGGGTTTCACATCATAGCCGACATTGAAAATAATAATCTTGCCCAACAACAAGTTCAGCAGCAGGCCATAAAAGCAGAGGAAATTGTGCTGCCGGAAAAGATCAAAGTAAGGCAGGACTCGCTTATGAGCATTAGAAAGCGTATACCTACCAAAATTGTAGTGCAACTGCAAAGGCAGAAACGTATAGCGCAGGTGGGGGACACCCTGCACATTTCAATCGGGCTTGTCAATGATAACAATGATCCGGCCGGTGCGCCCAAAGCGCTGGATGTAGAGCTTTTTAACAGCGTAAAGAAGAACTCCAGAATTAAAACTGTCCACTTTAACAAAGGGCAGTCCCTTGTAAAAACCTCAGTTATTTTAAAGGAAGAGGGTATATTTGAATTGGAAGCAGTACACCCTGAGCTTTATTCGGGGTCATTGTTCCTTAAAGTTACCCCTCGGTTCGGCAGTCTGATCATAAACAAATACGATGACTATCAGGTAAGGCTGGCCATGTTTCAGCCCGAAAATCAGTCATTCATTAAGGTGCTGGCCCAGAGCCGCAGCTTCAAAGCCAATGGCAAGGACAGCGCCGAAGTGAGTCTGTTCCTTTTTGATGATGCCGGGATGTACCCCAATGGCGTCAGGCTCAATATTATTCCCAGTTACGGACGGGTTTACCCTCAACAACTTATCGTGAAGGGAGAGGAGCCGGGCATTGTGAAGCTGGTAAGCAAAGACCAGGAAGATGTAGAGCTTCAAATTGTTGCCACACCGGATATAGAAGTGGTGAATACCGTCAAGATCCGGTTTGTGCCACCGGTAACCTATATCCAGTGCATCAGCAGTCCGCCATCGATCCACTTCCTTGAAAAATCAGACATACTGGTCAGGCTCTTGGATGAGGACAGCGCCGCGCTAACCGTGAAAACCCCGTGGCAGGTCAGCCTTGAGATCAGTGAGGGTGGAGGTGAGGTTACCCCGCAGAGCTTTACCATTCAGCCCAACCACTTTGAAAGCAAAGCAGAGTTTGCCCCTAAAAGCTTTATTGGTACGGCAAAGGTACGGGCTGTTTCCAGCAACCTATATACCAACAACAATACGGTAGTAGTTACCTGGCCCATCCTCATCATCATTGCCAGCATAGCCGGTGGGCTGGTCGGTGGATTTATATCTTATTTCCATGAGGGAGATAAAACCAAGAAATGGAGGATTTTTACCGGGTTATTTACCGGAATGGTACTCTATTGGGCTTTTATAGTTTTTGATATTATCGATTATGCCCCGGACTTTTTGCTCAACGCTTTCAGTGTTTTTGTGATCAGCCTTATAGGAGGTTATCTGGGGGTGGGTTCGATCAATTTTGTGCTCAAAAAGTTGGGCATCAGCAAATCCGGATCACCCCAGGAAGCAGAGGTATAGGGTCAGGCGGAATTTCTGGGAAGACATTAACTTTTCGCTTCTGTGTTTGAAAGGACAGTTGTTAATAGCAATCGGCAAAAGCAGTAGGCAAATATCTGGGTGAAATAGCAATAGCCGAAGTTTGATCTTGTTTCAACGGTAAGCTTGTTTTTCCGATTCACTTACTCGACAGGTTTTATGATCCGGACTTTAAGAACTCTTCAATCAAGTAAATCAATGTTAACCATTAACCAACCTAACTATGAAAAACAAAAAGTTAAACCTGAAAGCGTTAAAGGTGAAAAGCTTTGTCACCAACATAAAGGATGACAATGTAAACACCATCAAAGGGGGATCAGGAATTAACACCTGCACACCAGAGTGCGCTCCACCTGAGCTAACAAAAAGAGGTTGTTCGTTCCTTTACTGTGAGTAGAGGGCGCTTAGTCAAGCGGATTCTGTCGGGGGATAGCACGGGGAGTGGCAACACAACACGTTCTATCCACTATCCCCTGTTCTGTCCCCTGACAGAACACCCGAAGCTTCGCTGTTTATTTGTCTTGAGAGAGCACAAAACATTCATCAAACCCCACCAGGATTACCACCTGCAGCCAGTATCTGTCTGGCCTTTTGCTCACCCTGACTTCTCCACAAGGTCATTAAAAACCTGTCGAACCTCAGGCCGGTAGGATTTTGCTCATCCAGGTCGGTATCAGGTTCAATGTAGAAAACCTTCTTCTGACTTCTGGCTATATAATCATCCAGCAGCTTATAGTCATTTTCACGCACACCCTGGATGAAGATTGATATCACCCTGAGAATGGTATCGATAACGCTGGTGTAGTTGGGGTTGCCCGGGAAGATATTTCGGGGATTGTTGCTGAGTACCACCACCTCGTCCGGGTTTTGGGCTATGGCTGCCGCAGTTGGGATCACAGTTCTGTGCCCGCCATCTATCATTTGCTGCCCATCTATGCTTACCGGTGGTAAAAAGCCCCCCTGACTGCTGCTGGCGAGCATGGCGTTTTTCAGTTGCTGGATATTTTGAATGAGCTTGAGCTGATAACCCGGAGGAACCGTTATATTTTTGGTAGCAAAAATAGTGGGGATACCGGTTTGCAGGCTTACGGCAGTAAGACATAAAGTGGTATTACCGGCCATGATCTTTTGATAAACAGCATCCGTCACCTTTTCATTGATCAGTTTGACCAAAGGGTAGCTGTCCAGCAGATAAGGGTTGCCTTGCTGAAGCTGCCTCACGAGGTTGGTTGTGGCGATAATATCATTATCGGTTACATTGGTGTATACATCCTTTAACGTGTCGATATCCCCGGCCGCGGCAAAAGCAGCAATAAGCGAACCCGTGCTGGTGCCGCTGATGAGGTCGAAATTGGCAGTATTGTTGTCAAACATGTGGGACAAAGCACCTACAGTAAATGCACCTTTGGCACCACCACCACTTGTAATTAAAACTCTTCTCATTTTTTATCAGTTTATAAATCGATATGAAATCCCGATTTCCAGATGGTTGTTAACTGCATCAGTGTGCCACAGGTGCAAAAACTGAATACCGAAACTGGGAATCTCAACACCCACGCCTGGC
This sequence comes from Fulvivirga kasyanovii, assembly GCF_009711405.1. Taxonomy (GTDB): domain Bacteria; phylum Bacteroidota; class Bacteroidia; order Cytophagales; family Cyclobacteriaceae; genus Fulvivirga; species Fulvivirga kasyanovii. The sequence continues at coordinate 18,937 of NZ_SMLW01000578.1, forward strand.
CCGAATACCCAGAGGCCGTCTATGTCAGTGCTGCCCTCGGCAATGAATTTTATAGCGCCAAGGGAAACGGGGGCAGCCTGAAGATCCTTTAAGCGTATCTCCGCCCGCGTTGTCAGTAAAAATTGTGTGTCCTGTCCCGAGTAGTACATGGAAGGCCCCGCAAGCAGACGCAGATGCCCACCCGAGCGCTCTTTAGCAAACGTATAGCCCACCAGCCCTTTGAGGGTGAGGAGGTAGGCCTCATCATCCTGAAACGGGTTAAGCGCTCCCTGGTTCCACTCGGCCAGTACACCCCAGCCCTTTTGAAATTCCGGGGAAAGGGATTGGTTTTCAGGGGCATCATTGCGATAAATGTAGCCTACCCATTCCAGCACTGCCTGGTTGCCCGCCACACTGTAAAAGCAGGTTTGCTGATCCGGAGTGGTGCTGGCTATAAAGCTTTTGATGCCATTGACCAGTTGCGCATAGGCTGTATAATCATGGGCTTTCAGAGAATCCAGCCTTACTTTTCTTTCGGCATCATTGGCCGGGGCAGGGTACAGCTTATACAAAACCACGGGCACTATGCTGCTCGCATAGCTCTGTACTTCGGTCCATTCCTCCGCGGAGAGCTTATTGCAGTTTTGGGCTTTCAGGTTTGCAAAAGAAAGCAAGAGGGCAATGATCAGGAGGTTCGATCTTTTAAAAGTCATCAATTATTCAGGTCTAAAAAGTCTAAAATATTATCCATTTCTTTTGCGCATAGGGCCTCGGCATAGCTCTTCATTGCTTTGAGTAATTTGGCATCCTTTACATCAAGTCCCATGGTTTTATTGCGGATTGCAGCAGGAGCATCGGCCTCGTTGAAGAAGAGCTGTAAGCGTTTATAGCGGTCATCTGGCAAAAGCTGGCTCACGTAATAATTGGAAGCCTGCACATTGCTTTCTGTTAGCAGGTCCGGCAAATATTTGACCCACTGTAAATTGCCCCAGTCTCCCTTGTCTTTTTTCCTGATTTCATCGGCAGGAATGAAATTTTTGTTTGAAGTACCACAGCCGATGGAGAGGATCTTTAGGTCGGAAAGCTCTTTTCCCAACCCCTTTTTCACCCCATTCGGATGCCTGTACTCTGCTACATCGCTTTCTCCGGCATTGATGGCATAGGCGAGAGCCGCCATGGCCGGATTATTAAGCGATACACCACCATCTACATATTTGTTTTGATAGATCGGGAAATAAGTCGGCCCGGCGGAAGTCATCAGGCAAAGGTCTGCTAGCTTTACCTGCATGTCTCTGATGAAGTGGCTATGGAGGACTTTGGGGCGGAAGTTAATAGGTTTTCCTCCTTCTTCTGGGTTAAGGTCAAAAGAACATACCATCAGGTTAGTGTCTTCGCCTACCTTTTGGTAAATGTCATGAAGTGTAGCATCACCAAAGATGTCCTCTAGTATGCGTTTGAATTTTTTATTGGAGTAATCAGCGCCAAGATTTTTTCCAAAACCATCCCTGATGTCATCCCAGCCGGTATCATAAAAGATCTCATCCGATTTGTCGAGGTATAAAGAGACCATTTCCTGCGTTGATTTTCCAAATGCCAGGCCGGTGCAAAGTATGCCGCCTGTGGAGGTACCGGCCAATAGGGAAAATATGTCCGTCGGGTGCTTTCCGGTTTCACGATAGATACAGTCCAGGATAGTGGCGGGAATGATACCCCTGGTACCACCGCCATCGATGGAGAGGATTTTGTACTGACTCATGGGGATGTTGGTTTTAGTTTTAGCTTCTAAATATTTACATATGCGTTGTTATTGTTAAGACATTGATGAAGGGTAAGGAGCTGGTGTGTAGTGTAGCCAAAAGTTTTCTCAAAATGGGGATAATCCTTAAAACTCCAGTCGCCGCCCCAGGTCCAGCCGTAGTGTTTGAAAATGGCTACAACCTCCAGCCAGTCAGCTTTGTGGTTATTGTTCAGGTCGAGGTCCATATCCCAGCTTACTTTGTTTCCCCCCGGCAGAAGCAATGCAAAATCCACCGCAAGGCCATAATTGTGATAGGACTGGCCCGGCTTGGCTTTGGTTACAATTTTTCCGGGAGCAGTTCTGCCCTGCGCATAAAGCCTTGCCTGCTCATCAAAGGAACGCAGGGTGTCTGTGATCCTTATCCGGAGGTTGCTTTGGAGAATTTCACTGTAAATTTTCCTTACCTCTTCCCTGAGTTTTGGATGCAGCAAATCGATCCTTGCCAGTGTATAAGTATCGCCTGTTGTGCCGTGCCCCGGCGTTATTCTTTTATCGTAGGCCATTAGTGATTTCCAGGTAGATGGCCCCACTATGCCATCCACTAAAAGGGGGTTGCTGTTTTCATCAAAATGATGCTTTTGAAAGGCTGTTACGGCATCATAAGTTTTTGATCCGAACATACCGTCCACTGTTACTATGATACCATTAAGGTTGAGTAACTCCTGAAGTATTCTTACCTCAGCACCCTGGTTGTTGAGTTGAACGGTTCCCATTAGGATGAGAAGATTTATTAATAAAATTTAGTTTATTTATATTAATAATCAAATGAAAAATAAATTTATATTTTATTATTTAGTTTGTGATTAAACGAAAATCATAAATAATTATGTCGGGCAATCAAATTGCTTACATAGGTAGGTTTTAGTTTGTGTTTGCGTCTGAAAATGGGGATGATGGATAGGGGATGACTCTTCAATAATGACTCCTGTTTTCCTGATCATGCAACAATGTTAACTACAATTCAGGATTAGGTAATCGAGAGCTTTTCTCAATTCTAAAAATTATATTGTTTGCGTTACGCTCATCTTTTCTATCCTTAAGGAGGATAAACCGGTTTCGCTTAAGTAGTTCGACTGAACTTTCATTTTTTTCATGAGTATAGGCTTCTATGGCATCCAGGTTTAGCTCGTTAAATCCGAAGTTTAAAATAGCCCGAATAGACTCACTCATGAAGCCCTTGTTTTGAAACTGAGGACTCAGATCATACCCCACTTCAGCAGTTGCCCCATCCTCAGATAAGTTCCATAGGCAGATGCTGCCTATCATGGTATCGGAACCTTTCTCAGTGAGAACCCAGTAATAAGACTCCTGACCATTACTTCCTCCAGTAATTTTTGAAATAAACTCAAGTGCTTCTGCCTTTGACCCGGCACCTGGCCTGCTTATAAACTTATTGACCTCACTGTCTGACCGGAGATAAGAAACCATCTCCCAATCAGAGGTCTCTAATCGCCGTAAAAATAACCTGTCGGTTTCTATTTCCTGAAATCGAGCCATTTCCTTTTATTTGGTGAATTACTGCTCTGTATAAACAAAGGTAGTACTTTAAATACGTCCAAGAAGAATCTCTATTTCCACTAAGGCTTTCAACATCTCATAGCATTGAGTGGCAATGAGAGAAATTTTACCCTCCAATTCAAAGGTAGTAACCTGACCACCCTCATTTATAAAATGAAAGTAAATATCTGAAAATGTATCAGATAGCTTATCATCTTGTACGCCCATTAATTGGGATATTATAGTTAAAATATCAAGATCATATAATCCACCATCATCCAAGCCTAATCTTGAAAGCGATTTGGTTAGTCTGTTGTGTTTAATGTCTTGGCAGATTAGTTGAATGATCAAATCTTTAATTTCCATGTATAGAATTTTAAGTAATTAAAAAATTATTTAAAAGTTTTTTTATCTCCTTTTAAGGCATTTCAAAGT
>NZ_SMLW01000567.1:0-3492 GCF_009711405.1 Fulvivirga kasyanovii
TTAACACCTTAAAAGAACAGGCGGAAACCCTGACATTGACTTCACGGGCATTTTTCAATGACGTTCTCGGGGTTTATGAAAAGTTCATCACGGAATATTTTGGCTTCGACAAAGTCCTGCCCATGAATACGGGTGCGGAGGGCGTTGAAACTGCCATTAAAATATGCAGGAAATATGCCTATGAAAAACGAGGTATTGCAGAAAATGAAGCAAAGATCATCGTATGTGAAAACAACTTTCATGGTAGAACAACCACCATTATTTCGTTTTCAAATGATGAAGGTGCCAGAAAGAATTTCGGTCCTTATACTCCTGGTTTTGTGCGTGTACCTTATAATGATCTTGATGTTCTGGAAGCTCAGTTGAAGGAAGAAAATGTAGCCGGCTTTTTAGTGGAGCCTATCCAGGGAGAGGCCGGAGTATTTGTACCCGATGAAGGATACCTTGCTAAAGCAGCGGCTTTATGTAAAAAATACGGAGCCTTATTCATCGCTGACGAAATCCAGACTGGTATTGCAAGGACAGGAAAACTATTGGCCTGCGACCATGAAGGTGTTAAGCCCGATATGTTGATCCTTGGAAAAGCGCTTTCAGGAGGTGTTTATCCCGTATCGGCAGTACTTACAAGCGATGAGGTGATGAATGTGATCAAGCCAGGCCAGCACGGAAGTACTTTTGGAGGAAACCCACTTGGAGCTAAAGTAGCTATTGCCGCTCTTGAGGTAGTTAAAGAAGAAAGTCTGGCAGAAAACGCAGAGCGTCTGGGGATTATTTTCAGAGAGAGAATGAACAAACTCATTGAAGGCTCTGACCTGGTAAAACTGGTTCGCGGCAAAGGACTTCTCAATGCGATAGTGGTCAACGATACCCCAGAAAGTTCCACCGCATGGGATATCTGCGTTGCTTTAAAAGAAAATGGTCTGTTGGCTAAACCTACTCACGGAAATATTATCAGGTTTGCGCCTCCTCTGGTTATGACCGAAGAGCAACTGCATGAGTGCTGCGATATTATTGAAAGAACCATTGCAGATTTTAAGAAATAATAATATTTCTCGATACATAAACTTGATAACCCGGAGATTTTGAATCTCCGGGTTATTTTTTGCTCCTTATATTTAGATTCAATCCAAGACATCAACCTAACCCGGCATCAAGTAGTGTAGCCGGTTCTCTCAGCTTACCCTTCCAGATAAGTAACACTGAACTTCCCGGGTTCACCTGTTGGATATTACAAATTCGGGGACTTCCCCCTTAGCGCATAAAGATGAGGTTTGCTATATTTGCCACATGATGATCAGACCAAGAAGAAACCGTAAATCTGCCGTGATCAGAGCCATGGTAGAAGAGACAAAAGTTACTACTGACGACCTGATATTTCCCTTGTTTTTGCTTGAAGACCCCAAGGGCAAAATAGAGGTGAATTCGATGCCCGGTATATACAGGCTTGGTATTGATCATATGCTCAAAGAAATTGAAGAATGTCTCAAACTTGGTGTTGCGGCATTTGACATTTTCCCTGTAGTAAACGAGGCCCACAAAGATAAAATGGCTACCAAAAGCCATGATTCCGGCTTCTTCTACATCACTGCGCTTAAAGAGGTTAAAAAGAGGTTTCCCGAGGCTTGTATCATGACTGATGTTGCCATGGATCCTTACAGCTCTGACGGGCACGATGGCATTGTGGATGAAAATGGTAAAATACTGAATGATGAAACCCTGGAGGTGCTTGGAAAAATGGCACTCACGCAGGCGGAGGCAGGCATCGATATCATAGGGCCGTCTGACATGATGGACGGACGTGTGGGGTATATTCGTGACATTCTTGATGATAATGGTTTTACCGAGACATCCATCATGTCGTACAGTGCTAAATATGCCAGTGCTTTCTATGGACCCTTCAGGGATGCATTGGATTCAGCCCCAAAAAGCGGTGATAAAAAGACCTATCAGATGAACCCGGCAAACCAGCGAGAAGCGTTGATCGAGGCCGACCTGGATGTGGAAGAAGGAGCCGATTTCCTGATGGTGAAGCCGGCACTGGCTTACCTGGATGTAATTAAGTTATTAAAAGATAACTACGAACTTCCCATTGCTGCTTATAATGTTAGCGGTGAATATGCGATGGTAGCTGCTGCCGCAGAAAAAGGATGGCTCGACAAAACTTCTGCTATGAACGAGAGTTTGCTAAGTATTAAAAGGGCAGGTGCAGACATTATCCTGACATACTTTGCCAAGGAGTTCGCTAAAAACAAACAATAACTTACAACTCCCTGATCTCGAAATCTTTGCCCCTGCCAAACTTTACGAGGTCATGGAGTTCGTATTTTTCAAGGGTATGCAGGTCTTTAAGAAGGAAGTTTTCAGAATTCAACTTTTTCAGGGTTTCAAACTCGAAGGTTTCGTCAAAGTTTCTGAGCCGATACTTCCAGCCCACCCGCATGGCATTAATTGATAGTCCTTGCATAAGTGTGAAAGTAATAAAGTGTCAGTAATACTCAACACCCGGCGCGGATAAGTTGTTTATATTTTTTCATCCGTTATCTTGCCCCATTGATACGTGTGGTTCTTGTCCTTATAGAGCACACTTTTATCTGTATCAACCGGTTCAAATGTTTCTGCATCAGCCTCTTTGATCAGAATACCATCACCGTATACATGGTGCTTATCCTTTGAATAAAACATATGCTCAAATACCTCGAAGCTCTCCGGGTCAGCACCTTCTATCATCCTGTTTCCAAAATAGACGTGATTTTTATCCTTACCATAATGGTTTTTCACCACCCTGAACGAACGGGAATCCACACCCGACAATTCAGCACCATCATAAACCACCTTATCATCAAACAAGAGGAAATCTTCTCCTAAAAAATTGATGCTGTTGCTGTCGTAACACTTGAATGCCACCAGCGAATCTACCTCCACACCGTCACGGTATTGCTGAAAATCATATATGCTATCTTTATCTACAATATAGCGTTCATCTACTTTTTGAGCTGTCACCGGATCTATATCAGATGCTATCAGGGAAAAACTTTTCAGGAGATATACTTTGTTTTTGTCTTTGGCAAAATGTTCATTAATCACTTCAAAAGTTTGATAGTCCACATCCACTTTTTGATAGTTGTAGAAGTAGTTAGCATCATCCTTTGACCAATCCTGATCTAATTTGACAAAAGTCCCGGGATTTGCCTGATCTATTGCATACATGTGACGGCCATCCGGTATGCTTTTTCTTAAATGATCTGCGATGTAACGAGAGGGAAGGTAAACTCCGTTTTTATCAAAACACAAAAACTCTTTGACCTCAAAAGTCTCACGATCCACCTCGTCGTCTATAATATGGTCTTGATAGAAGATATGGTTCTTATCTTTTCCAAAATCTCTGTCAATTACTTCGAAAGAGGATACGTCGGCAGAATCAACCTTGGAATTTCCTAATGCAAACCAATTACCCATAGGGCTATAGCGGATTTCCTTTTTCAATTTTGAATA
>NZ_SMLW01000567.1:3659-20477 GCF_009711405.1 Fulvivirga kasyanovii
CTTATCAACCGGCCCGGAAAAAGGACTGCAAGCCTGCCCGATAGCAGAGAAAATAAAAATCAGGAGATATGAGAGTGGAGAGTTTTTGAGCATAAACACTTTTTTACAAACCAGATTAACCACCAGAACCAATATAATGGCAGACAGATATGGGTAAGTAGTCAAATAGTACATAAAGATTTACAGGTTTTCTTCCCGCTCCAGCATAAGAATGGAAGCCTGCGGCACAATGAAGTACCTTTCGTTTTCATACATGATCTCTACAGCACCTTTCTGTAAAAATATGGCCAGGTCGCCTTCTTCTGCCTGTAGCGGCATATACCTTACCTGGCTCTCCTTGCCTTTCCATAGATCATCCTCATCGGCAGAGGGTATAGGGTATCCCGGCCCGGTCTTGATCACATAGCCGCTCTGGATCTTTTCTTTCTCCTGCACGCCAGGAGGTAAAAACAGTCCGCTATTGGTCTTCTCAGCTTCTTTCTTAGGCTTAATCAGTACTCTGTCTCCTACGACAATCAGCTTCGTCCACTTATTATCTGCTGTCAGCTTCTGCATCTCTTTAAAAAACTTTATTCTGAATCGCTTGCTCTATCAATAAGTTTTTGATCCAGGATTTTACTGGTTTTCGCCCCTAACTCCTTGATCTTGCTGGCCCTGTTCACCAGGTTTCCTCTTCCTTCGTACAGCTTTTTCATGGCCTCACGATATACTTTCTGGGTTGAATCGAGGCTGTTGCCAACTTTCACAAGGTCTTCGGTAAAGGCTACAAATTTGTCGTAGAGGTCTCCACCCTGGCGAGCTATTTCAAGGGCATTCTGGCTCTGGTACTCATTCTTCCATATATTGGCTATGGTCCGTAAAGTTGCCATTAAAGTGGATGGACTTACGATCACTATATTTTTATCATAGGCATCGTTAAACAACTGCACATCTGACTGCACTGCCGTACTAAATGCCGGTTCAATAGGCACAAACATTAAGATGAAATCAAGTCCTTTTACTCCATGCAACTGTTCATACTGCTTGAGGTTCAATCCTTTCAGGTGGTTTCTGATCGATAGTATATGTGCCTTGAGGTTTACGTCTCTGTCGGTCTCATCACCAGTGACATATTTCTCATAGGCGATTAATGATACTTTAGAGTCGATAATAATGTTTTTATCCTCCGGAAGGCGGATGATCACGTCGGGCTGGAATCTCCTGCCTTCCTCATTGGTAAACGATTCTTGCACAAGATACTCCCGGCCTTTTTCCAGACCGGATTTTTCAAGGATACTTTCCAGAATGAATTCACCCCAGTTACCCTGGGTTTTGGTATCGCCTTTCAGTGCCCTGGTCAGGTTTTCTGCCTCACGCGTCATTTGCTGATTGAGTTCGCGGAGACCTTTAAGCTGTTCACGAAGTGCTGTGCTTTGCTCCAGGCTTTCCTTACTGTTCAGTTCTACTTTTTTCTCAAACTCCGTTATTTTTTCTCTTAACGGGTTAAGCAACTCGCCCAGGTTTACCTTATTCTGATCGGTGAATTTTTTGCTCTTTTCCTCAAATATTTCATTGGCCAGATTTTTAAACTCCAGGGAAAACTTCTCCTGAAGCTTTTCCAGTTCCTGTTTCTGGTCGCGCAACTTCTCTTGCAGGTTGCGGTAATCTGCCTCTGTTGATGAAAGCTTATTGTTCAAGTCAAGCACAATAGCCCGCTCCGATAAAAGCTCCTTTTTAAGGCCCTCAGCTTCCCGTTGAAGGTTAGCCACCCTTTCCTTTTCTACCTGTAAGGCAGCTTCCGAGTCTTTTGCATCACTCGCAAATTTAAACTTTGCTATCATCCAGGCTCCTGCACCGCCTAAAACAACACCGCTTATTAACCAAATTATCTCCATACAAGGTCAAAGATAATCAATTCATAAAAGCATGGAAGATATATTCCTTACATAATTAAGGGTTAGCCCCCTGTAGCTAAAAAGCCCATCTGCGTCAACAGATGGGCCTTCATAAATTGCTTTAAACCTCAGTTAATTAAAACTTGGCTCGCTCCAGGTTACCGGCTTCATCAAAAAGCTTAACCGCATGCTCAAGTATCTCATTAGTTTGGTTGTATATAGGGTAAAAACCCTTATTGTTCCATATCTGTCTGGCAATCTGTGCTTTTACATGAAGCTTAAACAGGTCTTTGGACTTCTCAAGATCATTGTAATTCGGCTTTACTCCATTGGCTTTTCCAGCCTCTACCAAATCTTTCAACATCTGCCCTGTTACCTGAAAATTGTTATAGAAGTCTTTATAGTCCATGGCATTCAGCTTCGTTTTATTTCGCGCCACATAGTTGAAGGTATACTCCTGCACCGAATTGCTGGTAAACAGTTTGTTCAAATAGGTCGAAGTAAGGCTTGTATCCAAAGGCACAAAATAATCAGGCATAATACCGCCGCCGCCATATACCGTTCTTCCGTGTGCAGTCTGGTATTTCAGCGAATCGGTAAATTTGATGCTATCTGCGCTAAAGAACTCACCATGCTCATAGCGGTCTACAATATCGTGGGCATATTCGTCCTTATCCTCATAAGGTTTCTGGATTGACCTGCCACTCGGCGTATAGTATCGGGATATGGTCAACCGCAATTCAGAGCCGTCATTTAACTCCATTGGCGCCTGAACCAATCCTTTTCCAAATGTCCTTCTTCCAACCACCAAAGCTCTGTCATTGTCCTGCAAAGCTCCGGTTACGATCTCAGAAGCAGAGGCACTGCCCTCGTTGACGAGAACAATCAGTTCTCCTTCTTCAAATTCACCTTTACGGCTCGCATTGGCTTTGCTGTTAAACCTCTCCTGCTTGCCTTTGGTGTAAACAATAAGTTTGCTGTTGGATAAAAATTCATCAACCATATTAATGGCATGGTTCATATAGCCACCAGGGTTTCCCTGCAAGTCAAGCACAAGCTTTTTCATGCCCTGCTTTTTGAGTTCTCTCAGTGATGCCAAAAACTCTTCGTAAGTAGTAGCTGAGAACCGGCTTACTTTGATATACCCGATTTCATCGTCGATCATGTAACTTGCATCAACTGAATATTGAGGGATTTTGTCTCTTATGATTGTGAATTCAATAGGTTCTTTTCTTCCCTTTCGTTTTACGGTGATGTTAACTTCCGTGCCCTTAGGCCCTTTCAGGTGTTCCTGCACATCACGGTTGGTAAATCCGACACCTGCAACATCTTCACCATCGATCTTGATGATTTTATCTCCGGACATTACGCCTACTGCCTCGCTTGGCCCGCCACTCAACGGCGATACCACTACGATGGTGTCTTTAAAAATATTAAACTCAACTCCGATACCTTCAAAGTTACCCTGCAGGTCTTCATTCGCCCTTATCCTGTCCTCGGCAGAGATGTAAGTACTGTGAGGGTCCAGCTTGGTAAGCATGTTCTCTATGGCCTCCTCCACCAGTTCATCCGTATCTACCTGATCTACATAATTTCGGTCGATCATTGTGAGCACCTCCTTGAACTTCTGCATGCTGGAATTGATATCATTCTGTACGGGAGGCGAGTCGGTAAATGTGGCTCCAATAAGAATCCCTGCAGCAATACCTATGAATAAAATAATGGGGAGTCTGATCTGATATTTTGAGTTGTTATATTGATTCACGGCTTTACTATTTTTTCTATAAGAACTAAAACAAAGGAAAATAAATTTCCCGAATTAATATATAGCATATTAACGGGACATAAACAATAATTGTTGGTTTGTATGCTGAACCTTATGACTTATGTCAGGTTATTTATTAAATTACTTTAGGTTTTGTATATTTACATTGCAGTTTTTCACCCTATAGAGTACTTTGACCTTGAACAATAAAAAGATCATAGAGATAGTAGACGATAATTATGTACATGCCTCGGTACTGTTCTATTTTGGCATTGAGTTTTACGACTATTCTCAAAAAACACTGGAGCAGGCATGCAGGGAAAGAGGGCTGAATGTAAATTCTGTGATTCAAAAACTGGAGTCGGTTTACCACTGCGAGGAAGAAAACCTGTCTCTGAGAGAATATCCGGTAGAGCTTATCATTGAGTACCTGAAGCATACTCATTATATTTTCATTAAACAAAAGTTGCCCTACATAGCCCGTATCATCGATAATTTCCATGCGGGACATCCTGATTATGATTTCATAGAAAAGGATCTGAAATTTGTTTTTCCTTTGTTTGTTGAAGATTTTATCCATCATATCTATCAGGAAGAGGATACACTTTTTTCATACATCTCCGCCCTGAACAAGTTCATCAAAAAAGATAACAACATTTCGCGGGTCTTTTATCTCATGGAAAAGCACTCCCTCCAACGGTATGCAGTTGAGCATGGCGAACATGACGATGAAATGAAGGGTATACGCAGGATCACCAATAATTATGCTTACGATAAGCAAACACCTTTGCACGTCAGGATCATATATGAAGAACTGAAAGATCTGGAGAAGAGCCTGATTACCCATGCCAAGATTGAAAATGACATCTTGTTCCCTAAAGCGCTTATGCTGGAGAAAGAAGTTAAGGCACGTTTCAAAGAAACCATCAGGTTCAATTAGTGGGTAGGATCATTGGCATCGACTACGGTCTGAAAAGAACAGGCATTGCCGCCACAGATCCCATGAAGATCATCGCTTCCCCGCTTACAACGGTGCCTTCGAAGGAGATTTTTGACTTCCTGAAAGACTATTGCTCCAAAGAATCTGTGGAAAGGTTTGTGATCGGCATGCCTAAAAACCTTCAAAATGAAGATACTCATGCCACGGCAGCCGTTACCAAGTTCATCAATAAACTTAAAAACCTGTTTCCCGATATAGGCATTAATGAGGTTGATGAACGATTCACCAGTAAAATTGCGTTTTCTGCTATGGTAGAGGGCGGCATGAAGAAGAAAGACAGGAGAAACAAGGCCAATATCGATAAAGTAAGCGCAGCCGTGATTTTGCAATCCTATCTGGATTGCAACCCCTCTTTTTGAAAAAATGTATTAATTTTGAATGAGTTATAAGGAAACCTGAACAGTAGATGATATATCCTATAGTAGTATATGGAGATCCTGTGCTTAAGAAAAAAGCCAGGGAAATTGAAAAAGGAGAGTTGGATGTCAAACAACTCAGTGAAGACATGTTTGAGACCATGGAAGCTGCCAGTGGTATTGGTATAGCTGCTCCGCAAATCGGAAAAAGCTTAAGGATGTTCGTTGTAGATGGGCGCCCGATAGAAGACGAAGACATGGAAGACTTTAAAAAGGTCTTCATCAACCCTCAGATATTGGAAGAGACCGGCGACGAATGGGCTTTTGAAGAAGGATGCCTCAGTATACCTAACATCAGGGAAGATGTTTTCAGAAATGAAAGGCTCACCATACGCTATTTTGATGAGAACTGGGTGGAGCACGAAGAAACCTATGACGGTATGAAGGCCCGGATCATCCAACATGAATATGATCATATAGAAGGTATATTATTTACTGACCATCTTTCTCCCCTTAAAAAGCGAATGCTAAAAGGAAAACTACAGAACATAACCAAAGGAAAGATGAAAGTAGACTACAGGGTAATACTCCCTGCAAAGAAATAATATGCCAAAACCAGAGTCAAAACTTCCGGATGTAGGTACATCAATATTTTCAGTAATGTCTAAAATGGCACAGGAGCATAGTGCCATCAACCTCTCCCAGGGCTTTCCCGACTTCGAGGTTTCAACCGATCTGATAGGACTTGTCAACAAATACATGTCCAATGGCTTCAACCAATACGCTCCCATGCCGGGAGTACCTGCACTGCGGGAACAGATAGCCTCCATGCTAAAATCCCGCTTTAATTACCTTGCCAATCCGGAAACTGAAATTACCATTACCTCAGGAGCTACGGAGGCTCTTTATAATAGCATTACCGCGCTGATCGCTCCTGGTGACGAAGTCATTCTTTTCGATCCTGCTTATGATAGTTATGACCCCACCATAAGATTAAGTGGTGGCATTCCGGTTCATCTCACCCTTAAACAACCGGACTTTTCAATTGATTGGGATGAGGTAGAGCAGAAAGTCTCTGCTCAAACGAGGATGATCATGATCAATACACCTCATAACCCAACAGGGTCCGTGTTGACCGGTGAGGATATGAGGCGCCTGGATAAAATTGCTTCTCAGCATCCCGATCTGCTGATTTTGAGTGATGAAGTTTATGAACATATTATCTTCGATAACTTCACTCATGCCAGCATACTCCGGTATCCTGCACTGGCAGACCAGAGCATTGCCGTATTCTCCTTTGGCAAAACTTTTCATGCCACGGGATGGAAGGTGGGTTATGTGGTAGCTCCTGCCGGTATAATGCAGGAGATCAGAAAACTCCATCAATTCGTGACCTTCAGCGTCAATACTGCCGTGCAGTTGGCCATAGCGGAATACCTTAAAACCGAAAGCAACTACACGCAACTCCCTGCGTTTTACCAGCAAAAAAGAGATTTGTTCCTGGATCAGATCAAAGGCTCAGGCTTCACACCGATCCCTTGTCACGGTACTTATTTTCAGTCGCTTTCTTATAAGGAGATCTCTGACCGGCCTGATATGGAAATGGCTGAATACCTGACCAAAACACATAGCATAGCTTCTATACCCATTTCGGCCTTTTATAAAAGCCGCAGGGATGACAAAATATTAAGGTTTTGCTTCGCGAAAAGTGAAGAAACCATCGAAAAAGCCGCTAAGATCTTATGCAGAATTTAAAAGTAACGCTCATCCAATCGCCACTTTACTGGCAGGATGCTGATGCCAACCTGGCGATGTTTGAAGAAAAGGTCTGGCAGATCAACGAGCCTACAGACCTGATTATATTGCCTGAAATGTTCAGTACCGGTTTTTCTATGCAGGCAGAGAAGCTTGCTGAGCCGATGAATTTCAAGGTATTTAAATGGATGCGTCAAATGGCTGAGCAAACCAAAGCGGTAGTTTGTGGCAGTTTTATCGCTAAAGAAGAGGGCAAGTACTATAACCGCCTGCTTTGGATGAAACCGGACGGGCAGTATAGCACCTACGACAAAAGGCATTTGTTCAGGATGGCACAGGAGCATGAGCATTATTCTGCAGGTAAGGAGAAATTAATCGAAAACCTAAAAGGATGGCGTATTTGCCCTTTGATCTGTTACGATCTGCGTTTTCCGGTGTGGAGCAGAAATTTACCGGAGGGAGAAACCAGTAGTATGAGTTATGACCTCGCCATTTATATTGCCAACTGGCCCGCCGCAAGGGTCAATGCATGGGATATTCTCTTAAAGGCAAGATCGGTCGAAAACCTTTGCTATACTATCGGTGTAAACCGTATTGGTACGGATGGAAATCAGGTGGCGTACAATGGTCATTCGGCCATTATAACACCCAAAGGGGAAACCTTCTATGCGGCTGAGGATAGAGAGGAAATCCATACGGTCACTCTGGATCCTGCGGAAGTTACGGGGCTGAGAGAAAAATTCCCTGCATATATGGATGCGGATAAATTCACCATTACCCATTGAAGAAATCAACCACTTTTTGCGGTAGCTGGATGTCTTGTGCCACAAGCTTATCTTTGAAGCGCACCAAAATTTTATCCAGGGTATCATGCCTGCCCTGATAGTCAATTACGGCAGATGGTTTTTTCATCACCTGGTTTAGTATTTTCAGAGTTCCTCCCAACTCGGTTTCCGGTTCTGCTTCTATTTGTATGTAAACTTTTTCGGCCATTTCCATGGCTTTAATTGCCGCTTGTATTGTAGTGGTATCAGAGTGATTATCAATATCAAACAGGGATACCTCTGGCAGCCAGCTCCTTACGCCGTCAATAGCTTCATTTTTAAAAATGAACTGATCTTTGGTAATTCTTATATGAAGAAACAGGTACACGGTCAATCAATAACTACAAACCTTTGGTTAATATAATCACCATCCCCGGCAGCCATAATCACAATGTACATTCCGGGTTGAAGGCCTTGCACAGAAATAGTTTTAATGGTATTTGCATTCAAGTAAAAGCTTTCGGTTACCTGCTGACCAAGCATGGAAATAATGGTGGCATTGCCCGAGATTTTAGAGCTAACGTTAATAAACTGTGTATTGGAGTGAATTACCGGATTGGGGAATATATCGAGGTTGAAGCGATTGGCATACCCGGCCAATGCATCCGAATTTCTCAGTATATGTACTCCTCCCTGCCCTGTACCTATAATCAGGCTGGGTTTATCCTCATTGAAAATATCTGCCACGGCCGGATATAACTTACCTCCAAAGTTAAACCCTGAAACTTCCTCTTCAGGAGACCATACAATATTCGTCACCCCTTCCTCTGGCTGCTCAAGGTGCTCCAGAAAGTTATCATAAATGGTAAGGCTACCACGCTTGTCTCCGGCAATCATGTCCGGGTTGCCATCGTTATTAAGGTCAGCAATGGTCACACTCAAATCAAGCCGGGAAGTACTGAAATCAAGGCCGTAAAATGTATCGTCTTCCAGGTTGAACTGCGGGGCATTCTTTTCTCCTCCATTTTTATAGTATTCCAGTTTACCGGTGCTTTTCCCAACCAGAATATCTACAAGCCCATCTCCACTGATATCAAATAGCTCGAAATTCTCATCAAAACCTATATTGGGAAATAAAACAAGCGCTTCGTCTGCAAAGCTAAATTTGCCATCTCCCTGATTGAGGATGAAATAGATATTGGTAGAGAAATTGTAAAGTTCAGTAGCACTAAATACGAGGTCAATCCGGTTATCTCCGTTCACATCGCGGAACTTGGGTTTTAAATTATATACATTGGATAATGACAATTGCAGGTAGTCCTCACTTTTCAGCTCGAATGAAGGCTCACTGGCAGAACCTGTATTTTCGTAAAGCAAAAGTGTAGCATTAAAACCGGGGGCATTCTGATTGGTATAGCTTCCCAATACCATATCCAGGTCTCCATCTCCATCATAATCGCCAAATGCAGGTGAAGCATTCTCTCCAAGATCTATGGTCTGATCCTGCAAAAAGTTACGCTTTATCAGGTCAAACTGAGGATTGCTATCAGAGCCTGTGTTTTTGTAGAACCAACCGGAGGATTGAAAATTCACTGAATTAGATACATTGCTGGCAACATTGGGAGACACCAGCATATCCCTGACACCATCAAAGTCTGCATCTTCATAATAACCTACAGGGAAAAACAGCATGGTAGCCGGATTGCTACTGTTGGGAAAGTTGGAAGTTGCAGTATTAAATAAAGGAGCCTCGTTCGACCCTTCATTTTCCAAATACAAAAGGTTGGCACAGGTCTCTTCTGATATCAGTACATCATAGTCGCCATCGTTGTCATTGTCCAGTAGCAGCAAGGACTTCCCTCCCTGGTGCTCCTCTCTGCCTCCCGGGTTGGAACAGTCATTTCCGTTAAAGGCAAATTCACCGCACTGGCATTCCTGAAAGCCACCCCAGTTCTGAGTAATTCGCTCGTATTGCAATGAGTCACAGTTTCCATCCCTTTCCATGCTCAGGTTTTTATGAAATTCGACTGTTGATGCACCGCTGGCACGAAACATTAGAATATCAAGGTCTGAGTCGCCATCAGCATCCACGATCACGGGTATATCCGATGAATTCATCTGCATATTGATATTTGAAGTAAAGCCTTTGGTCTTGAGGAAATACTGGTCATTTCCGGAATTGTCTTTGCCTGTAATATAAGTACTCCAGCTAAGTGGCTCGCCTGGAACTGTTTCATTAATATACACGCGGATACCGAAAGTGTGGCTTGTGAAAATATCTTTCTTCCCGTCGCAGTTGAAATCCCTCAACAGCATCCAGTTTTTCACTTCATCAGGAAAATAAAAGGCGTACTCGGGGGCATATACATATTGCTTGTCTACATTCAGGAACGGATATATTTTATGGGCACTTCTTTCAAAAACCACCAGATCTTCATTACCATCACCGTTAAGGTCCATTGTGCTGTATTGAGCACTGTTAAGCCCGCCCGTCCAGGGCATGCTCAAGGTGACATCTCCCTCCTTTACCGGCACGGACTGGTCAAGGGTATAAACAAACTGTGCTTTGGAAATGGAAAGGGCTGTACAAAAGATGAATGTAAAAGCGTAAAAAAATTTCATACGACCTGGTTTTGAACATCTAACTTAACGGAGAATAGACTCTACAGGTTCGTGCATCACGGATTTTTCCAATCAACGCTCCACCTGACTTGCAAAATACGGCAATATTTTTTCTATTAACACTACTCTTGAAAAGAACACGCGCTATATTAGCATGAATAAGATAACGCCATGATTGAGAAAATTTACAGCCATTTTTTAGAAAGCCGAAAGATAAGTACCGATACAAGAAAGATAGAGAAGGATTCTATTTTCTTTGCCTTAAAGGGCCCTAATTTCAATGCCAATGAATTTGCAGAGGAGGCATTGGGAAAAGGAGCTTCCATGGTTGTAATTGATGAAGAGAAGTACAAAAAAGATGACCGGTTCATCTTGGTTGAAAATGTGCTGGAGACGCTGCAAAACCTCGCCAGGCATCATAGAGATCAGTTAAAAATCCCGATTATTGGCCTTACGGGCTCAAATGGAAAAACTACTACCAAGGAACTCATCAATGCAGTGTTGAGTAAGTCTTATCATGTGTTGGCCACTAAAGGCAATCTTAATAACCATATTGGAGTCCCTCTTACCATACTCTCCATTACCGGGCAACATGAGATAGCCATCATTGAAATGGGTGCAAACCACGTTGGGGAGATACAGCAGCTATGTAGTATTGCCAAACCCACACACGGCCTTATTACAAACATTGGCAAGGCACATCTGGAAGGCTTTGGCGGCTATGAGGGCGTTATCCGGGCTAAAAGTGAATTGTATGATCACCTGATCCGTACTTCAGGTATCGTCTGGATCAACTCCAAAAATGAAGTGCTAAGCAATATGGCAAAGCGCTTCCCCAACCCATTATTCTATCCACAAAAAGGAGACTACTACCACTGTGAGTTTATTGATGCCTCTCCTTTTGTAGAGCTTAAGGCTGAAAATGAAGAGGTTATAAAAACGAGCATTATCGGAAAATATAACTTTGAAAATATTGCCGTTGCATTATGTATCGGCAAGTTTTTTAATGTCACTGAAAAACGAGCGAACCAGGCCATTGCTGATTATGTACCTCAGAACAACCGATCACAAATCGTAAAGAAAGGGAGTAATACCATCATTCTGGATGCATACAATGCCAACCCCAGCTCTATGGCCTCGGCTCTGGAAAACCTGGCCCAGATGAATGCTGACCACAAAGTGGCAATATTGGGAGACATGAAGGAGCTGGGGCCTGAAAGTGTAGCAGAACATGAAAAACTGGGTGCTGACCTTTCAGGCAAGCACCTAACCGATGTCTACCTCTGCGGAGATTTAATACAGGCTGCTCAAAAACACATTCCGCAAGCAAAATATTTTAAGACTAAAGCCGACCTGGTAGAGGCTTTGAAAGGGCATCACTTTGATCATCACGTCATCTTAATCAAAGCCTCAAGAAGTTTAGGGCTGGAGGATATAGTTGAGTATATCCATTAGTGCCTTCACGTTTAAATGCACTTACTTAAAGTACATTAAGAAGCTGCTCTTTAATCTTCTCCAGCTCTTCTTTCATTGATACTACGTGCTTTTGGATATCGGCATCATTGGCCTTGGAGCCTATGGTGTTGATCTCCCTGCCTATTTCCTGAGAGATAAAGCCCAGCTTCTTGCCTAGTGAGTTTTTATCCGAAAGCACCTCATTGAAATGGTTTAAATGGCTCGCCAGTCGCACTTTCTCTTCGGTGATGTCGAGCTTTTCAATGTAGTAAACGATCTCTTGTTCAAGCCTGTTTTTATCCAGACCTTCTTCATCTACAAATTTTGTAAGGTTCCCCTTGATCCTGTCCCTGATTTTCTCAACGCGCTTGGGGTCTAGTTTTTTAACTTCCTCCAGGCTCCCACCAATGGATTTTATATAGCTGGAAAACTTTTGTTGAAGTTCAGCCCCTTCCTTTTTCCTGAAAGCATCACAATTGTCAAGCGCCTGCTCAACCAAGGCTTTTAAATTTAGCCACTCTTGTTCATCTACCTCTTCACTTTGATCAGTGATCATTACATCCGGGGCACTTAGCGCCAGCTTAAACAAGTCCTGGTCAGAGGCTATTACTCTATCCGCCAGCTTCTTCAATTTGCTGTAGTACTGCACAAAAAGATCTTCGTTGTACCGTTGCTTAAGTTCTGTTTCCTTTTCATTGACATAATCAATACTTAAAGAAACCTTGCCCCTTTGCAACTTGTCTGAAACCAGATTTCTAAGCTCAATCTCTTTTTCAGAGAAAGCCCTTGGCAAACGAAAATTAAGATCAAGGTATTTAGAATTGAGTGTTTTTACTTCGATGTTGATGGTTACCTCATCATTAGAAAGGTGAGACGAACCATAGCCTGTCATGGATTTTAGCATATATGGCTAACTGAAATTTAAAATAAAGATGAACAAAAATAGCTGACTTAGAAGTCGTATCCTAATGTCAAATGCGCTCTTGGGCTTCCTATATCATAGTTGTCTACCGGCCAGGCAACATCCAGCTTGATGTAATACCCGAGTATAATGGTTCTAAAACCGGCTCCATAGCTATATATCCAGGGGCTTCTGTAGTTTTTGAGTTCAATGATAAAATTACTTTTTTCCCGAGCTGCCGGATCTTCAGGGATTACCTTGGTGCTTATAGAGTTGTCCTCGCTAAAAGGTGATTTTCCTGTCCAGGCAGATCCTATATCAAAAAAGCCGATAAATTGAAGATTCCTGAAAAAGTTGGAAGTTATAGGCCCACTACTTAGCGCCCTGATCAACGGCACGCGTAACTCTGCATTGAAAAGCAGCGTATTTCTGCCGTATAAGGCGCCGTAATCAAACCCTCTGAGATTTGTAGCATATTCTATAAACAAGAGGTCACTGTTATCTTTTTCCGCATTGGGTTTCAAAGGATTATTTGTGCCCTCAGTATTCTCGTCAAAAAACAGCCAGTTGTCCATTCCTCCCAGCAGGTATTGCTTGGGGGCCTTGCCAAAGAATGATCCGTAATACAACCTGCCCGCCAATACTATTTCTTTATAAATCTTTTGATAGTGCCTGAAATCAGCAGAGAAGTTGGTAAAGCTCTTATTTTGATCCGTCAAACCTTCATAGTGCTTCAGTCTTACCTTGGCACGGCTGCCTTCAATCAGGTTCATACCGTTAATGATAGAATTATCAAAAACCAGCTCAACAGTAGCACCTCCGTATTGCTCGGAAGAAGAAGGGCTGAAAACGGGTGTAGGAACATTACCTACCAATGTAGGCTCCAGGTTTTCAAATCTTGTTACTGCATAAAATGGCTTCAGTGCTATCCGTGTTTTGGGATTAAATGGATAGGCAGCCCCGATTTCAAAGGCATTTTTGCTGTATTTATGCAGCATCTCATTGTCTCTGAAAATAACTTCTCTATCGTACCTCAGGCTGTAGTCAACACGGTTCTTCAAGTATTGGTATTCGGCAAAGATATCTCCGCTGCGTAAATCAACCGTAGCCATGATACCTCCGGAAAACTTGTGGTTTTCCAGCATATCATTCATCTCTGTTTCCATTAAAATACCAAACCCACGTAGCGGATCTATTACAAGCGACGTTACCAGATGGTCTGCACTAAACCTTGTATCATAGGGGAACGGGCCTGTAATTTTATTACCCTTTCTCAGCTTTCGATATTGAGCCAGAAATGAATCTTTCTGCTCTTCTTTTAATATATCCGTATCAAAAGTATAATTGTCCGTATTAATAACCTCTTCCTGCTCTTTAGGCTCTTCAACATCGAACTGATAATTATCTGTATCTATAAAACCTTCTTCTGTTATAGTGGTATCTGGCTTTTGCTCCTCTTCCTTTTGCCTTGCTTCGGCTAGCCTCTGCTCCACTATTTCTTTAACCGTAAGCGCCTCTTTCTTTTCCTGGTTTTTCTTCAGCCTGAATGCCTTTGCCTGTAAAACCTGCTGCCTGGTAGTTAGAGGTGTGAATATTTGCTGATCATAATTAAATTCGGGGTCATAGTAAATATAGTCTTTACCATGGCTGTCCATGATGAAGGTAAATTTAGAACTACCAAAATCAATGTCATAGTTTTCAATGCTGGAAGCAAAATTGGTTACCTGGGTATAAATACCTGTAGACAGGTCATAGGAGAAAAGATTGATTATTCCTTTTTGATCACTCAGGTAAAATAAGCGCGAAGAACTCAAAGCCATAGGTTTCACGTCGCGGCTAATTGTGTTTGTTACCCTGTGAAGAATATTTTCAGTGGTGTCGAGATTATAAAAGAAAAGATTGAAATTGTCTCCAACGGCTTCAAAATCTTTTGTTTTTACATTTAGGGTATCTGATACTCTGTTTGAGCTAAACACTACAGTATTGGAATTAGGCACAAAAGAAGGGTCAAGATCATCATAAATATCATCAGTCAACCTTTTCACCCTGTCTCTACGGGTACTTAAGAGGTATAGGTCATTTTTACCATTCACTACTCCACTTACGATCATCAGACGGCCATTATCAGAGAAGTCCATGCTCCTTACCTGCTCGAATTTATCCATTCTGCGAGGCAGTTTGCTATTGGTCACCGCATCGTATAACACAAAGTAGAGTTGCCCTTTCTTTACATACACTATTCCGAGGGTATTTTCATCTACCCAGTCTATCAGGGGTATGTTATGATCTACTTCCTGATTGATAACTTTATCTCCGGCAGATAGCACTTCTTTTTCACGGCCAGTAGACAAGTCTCTTATATACACATGGTAGCGTCCCTTATAATTGTAAGTGTAAGAAAGCCTGGTACCTTCCGGGTTCAGTTTTACATGTGAATAAATAATATCCTTCCTGTTCTTTTTTATGATCCTGTTGTCTTCTTTAGGCTCAACATAGTTCTCGCTAACCTGCCTGTCGATATCCGTGTAAAAATTCTGCCACTCATACATCACCTGGTCAAAGCTCACACCAAGGGTAATGGCAATACTTTTTTCTTCGTTGCGGATGATCCTTGTATAATTCAGAATGTTTGAGATATTGCTCTTCCCATATTTTTCTGCTATGAAATTCCACAGGGATTGTCCTGCCAGGGCCGCCTCTTTTCCTGTCAGCCTGCCAAACTTACGCGGGTGTTTAGTGTTTACCAGTTCCCGCGCATAGTCGTCCATTTCAATACTCCAGCCTTTTGAGACATAAAGTGATGCGCCGTTGATAAACCACTCCGGAAGGTTCAGCAGAACAGAGCTCTGGAACATGTCTTTCAGGCTACCTCCAAACATCATTTCATTTACCATTAAGGAGGACACCTTGTATAGTAGCTCTTCCTTTAATGCGTCTATATTTCCCGGATTGGCTATTTCAATGTGTGACTTGACGAACTGCGTTTCTCCACCAACGCTTACCGCATGGTCATTAATACCGATGTTGCTTTGCTGCAAGTCTGAGATGGAGTTGTATAAAAATAATTTGGTTTTAGAGTATGGGGGGTATCCTATAATATCGGTTACACGCTCAAACTCCTCTTCAAGATATTCTGTTACTTCTTTGGCTATTTTATCGCCACCTTCATAAAAATAAACGTCAAAATTGTCAGAGCTCAGGTAGCGCCAATCAAATTGTTCATATTGAATCCGGTTTCTCCCAAACTTTTCCATAGCACTTTGAGCCATGGCTCCATGGGAAAGCAAGATTATCGCAAGTAAAGTGAGTAGAGAATTCTTAATATTTTTCATTCAATTTTTATGAGAATCGTAATATAACGAAAAATAGCGATTTATATTGACCTCAGGATGGAGTTCTTCCCCATATTCCAGAAACCTCACGAAGTGGCTGGCAAAATATGGTGCTAAAGATACACCCTTTGTTCCTAACCCATTAAACACACCAATAGTTTCATATTCAGGATGCAGCCCCAAAAATGGCCTCCTGTCCCTGGTGGCCGGCCTTATGCCCGCAACCTGCTCCACAATTTCATATTTAATTTTGGCCAACTCGTTCAGGCGGCCTTCAATTTCCATTCTGGCCTTTTCCGTTGGTACCAGGGTCCGGTCATGATTATCATAATTAGACCCGACCCGAAAAAGGCCATTTTCTAATGGTACTACGAAAACCCCACGGTTAAGGATGTTCTTTAATTCAAAATTTGCTTTAATCCGAAGCACTTCCCCCTTTACAGGGCTGAAGGGAAGCCATTGAAAATACTTGTGTTTGGCACTGCTCAATCCATCACAGAAAATTATTCTGCGCGACCGGACACCTCTGTATGTTACAGAACCTTTACCCAACACTAGTTCATTGATGTCGAACCGCGAGGCATCGAGAGAGTCTCTATTTTGCAGGTAATGCCGGTAAGAAGCCAGAAATACAGGTATATCAAGGTAGCCGGACTGCAAGAGTTCAATACCACCAAACGGATCGTTCGCGAATGGATAAACCGACTTGCAATGAACCTGCTTAACATAGGGAGCATATTCTGACGCAGAACTTTTCCCCATCCACTCATTTTGCTCTTCAAGGGAAACGAAGGGCCGGTAAATAGGCAGTTCAATTAGAAACCTGGCAGAAAGTATTTGCTCCAGTTCCTGATAGAAAGTAATCAGATTAGGAAATAATTGATCTGCTTTCCAGGTTTTAACCATTTTACGGCCGGTTACAGGGTTGTAGAGTCCTGCGGCTATTTTAGATGAGGTATGAGGATTACCGTCGTCTACAACCAATACTTGCTTG
>NZ_SMLW01000014.1 GCF_009711405.1 Fulvivirga kasyanovii
AGGAGCCTTGCAGCAATGCGAGGCTTTTTTCTTACCCAAAAGTCAATTTGGTTTTAGGCTCCCTGATCAGAGCCCCAAGGGTTTTAAGGATATGCTGGCGGTCTTCATCGTTTAACTGTTGCAGTTCATTGATCCGGTATGAAGGTTCTGAATTGGGTAACAGAGGATAGGGTTGCCTAGTGGGGCTATTCTTATATAACCCGCAGATAAAATCCTTTAGGCCGCTGAAAAACCGA
>NZ_SMLW01000083.1 GCF_009711405.1 Fulvivirga kasyanovii
TTGCCTATTGTTTTTATATATGCTGTCTGCCTGTGAGAATGAAAGTGAAATAACTCCGAACAAACTACCCCAGGAGACCCAGGAATTAAAAACCCTGTTAAATAAAGATACAGACGCAGATACGCGCCTTGCCGTGTATTACCAGCTCTATAAAAACTATCGTACCACTGACTTAACCCAAGCAGCCCATTACGCTAACCAGCAGCGTGGTTTAGCCGAACAGCTAGATAACACCTTGTACTTGGGAAGGGCCTACCACGCACTGGGTGCCCTTCAAGAGCAAGCGGGGGAATATATAGAAGCTGTAAACGCCTATTTGCATGCTATAGATGCTTTTGAAGAGATAGGATACACTGCTGGCGTGGCTACCGATTTCAATTATTTAGGACTGGTGTTTCTACATACAGAAGGCTACAAAGATGCCATACCATATTTTGAAAAAGCGGCTGAAACTTATAGAGAAATTGGTGACTTGAAAAATCTATCGGCGGTTTACTCCAACCTAGCCATATGCAATACTAAAGAAGGCAATTTTACTGAGGCTGCAGGTTACTTAAT
>NZ_SMLW01000227.1 GCF_009711405.1 Fulvivirga kasyanovii
AAACCTGTTGGTACGGCTGAGGGTGGTAAAAGGTGTTCTGCCCGTAACCTTGTTTTGGATGAATAACTGACCTCAGGTCAATTATATCGCTTTCAGGCTTCTTCTCAAACTTATCTGTAAAATTTATTACAGGTTTAATCTGTAATAATTTAAGACATAATGTCAGTAGATTCAAGTTTAAGTCAAAGAGAAATTTTTCTCTTTTTTGGAATTCGGCCTCAAAGTAGTCTGAAAAAAACTCATAAAAAGGGGCGCGCCCATATGCTGACATGATCGTTCTCCAGTGGTCGTTGTACCACTTCTCTTTATAGCTGATCCTGATATCTTTTATTTTAATTTTTTTGTTGCCCCCTTCTACAGGAACCGAAAGGCGCTCAACTTTATTGGCACTCAACACATGGCACCGGTTGCGGTAAGTTTGCTTGACGTAGTATTCTTCCTTTTCAATAAGTATAGTGTCAAACTTTTTCAGGCATGTAAAATATTCAATGCACGGCAGGTAATGAAGGTCTATAAGTGCTGTTTTGTTATCAGGCATATTCATGAATATCTCCAAGCCCTTCCCTCAGTACCACAAACTCATCCTGTGTGCAGTCTACTACCGTTGATGGGATGTTGCCTCCCGGGCCTCCGTCAATGACAATATCTACCTGGTGTTTAAACTCTTCGAAAATTACCTCAGGGTCGGTGTTGTATTCAAGCACATCGTCGTCGTGTTTGATCGAAGAGTTTACAATCGGATTGCCCAGAATGTTTACCATCATTCGGGGTATGTTATTGTCAGGTATCCTGATCCCGACTGTTTTTTTATTTACGTTAAGTATCTTGGGTACATTGCTGTTAGATTCCAGAATAAAGGTAAAAGGGCCAGGCAGTGCCTTTTTTAACACTTTGAAAGTAGGCGTGTCTATTCGCTTTACATAATTGGAAATGTCACTCAGGTCGTAACAAATAAACGAAAGGTTAAAATCCTTGGGCTTTATACCCTTGAGCCAGCAAAGTTTGTCAATAGCTTTTTTATTAAAAAGGTCGCAGCCAATACCGTAAATGGTATCGGTTGGGTAAATGACTATTCCTCCATCCTTGAGCACATCCACAATATGTTCTATTTTATCCCGTTGCGGATTTTCAGGGTATAGTTTTATTAATTCTGCAGGCATCAGGCTGATTATTTCAAATGAGGGGCAAAGTTAAAGAAAAGAAATAATACATGTGATGCAACGCTCTTCTTTCGGGGTTGACGGTTTGTAAAAGGCAAAAAAAGGACTGAAAATCAGTAAACCGCGTTTATTGTTATATTATGCCAGCTTGCCTACAGCTTTTGCCGATTGCCATTAACAACTGTCTGTCAGCAAACAGGTGAAAATTTAGGGTCTCCCAGAAATTCAGCTTGATCCAAAAAAAGAACCCGGCCTTTTGACGACCGGGTTCATTGTAATCAAACCTCTTCTTTACAGGAAGGAAGTTTAAAATTCTCCAAACACCACAGCATGCGCAATAATCCAAATACCATCACCATTCGTATCCTCTACTGTGAATGATGCGGTATGGGAAGTTGCATAGTCCTCTGGGAGTGGTCCAAAGCTTTCTGTATATCCATATTGGCCTGGAGCTATGGTTGTTGGCATAAAGTCACCGGCATAAATATGCACCTCCTGCATGGAGTAACCGCTCATATTGTAGCTTACAGTTACGTCATTTCCACTCTTCATAATGGTGAGTGTTCCAACCCAGGTGCCATTAGCAGTGTTGTTTAGGCCGGCACCCGCCCATACATCAAAGGTGTAAGTTCCGTCAGCCGTAAAATTACCTGCCCAGCCCCATCTGTTTTTGGTAAGGGCCAAAGTACTGTACCATTCAGGATTGCTGTTGTTTCCTGTAGTGAATACAAAGCCGGTTCCGAAGGCTCCGGTTTTATCAAACTTGGCAAAAGCAGTCTCGCTGGATCCTTCTGTTGGGGGTGGTGGAGGTGTTTCGCAGCACTGAGGTGTGTAAACAGAATAGTACCAGGGTACAGAACCATCTACTTTAATACCTCCAACATAGGCGCTGGATACTCCGATACCGCCATACTCATTGGTAATCAATACATCAGCTTTCAGCACAATGTAAACAGAACCACTGCCGCATTCAGCCGCATTATATCCCGCAATGCTTGCCAGGGGAACAGTGAAAGTATGTTCATTTGTGCCACTAACGGTTGCCTTGTAGGGAAACAATCCAGTATTGGGAATGCCATAAAGGTTTTGTGGCATCAGGGTAAGGTCAGTTCCCACCCACATTCTTACATTATTGTTGATATTCATGAAACCCTGCTCAGAATAAACCGTCACGTAGAGGTTTACATCGTCATTATAGATTGTAGCAGTGCCGGCATAAATATCATTTTCTGCGTAAAGCGTCTCCTCCTGTGGTGATCCACAATACTCAACCCCTGGCGCTATCAGGGCTGTGGAGGTAATGTTGCTGTCATCGGACAAAGAGGGTTCTACGGAATCAACCCCCAGAGGGTCGCAG
>NZ_SMLW01000544.1:0-5171 GCF_009711405.1 Fulvivirga kasyanovii
AAAATATTCAAGGTTCTTACATCTATCTGCTTGTATAAAATATATTGAATAAAAGCAGCACCCAGCCCGTAAGTTAGGATAGTTCCGTAAGCTGCTCCCATAATACCATAATATTTAATTGAAAGCCAGGTAATTAGAATGCCAACTGCTGAACTAACAATAATAAAGTAGAAATTGATATGCGCCTTTCCTATTGCATTTAAGGTTACCCCAAACTGACGTTGAAAGGGTTCAAAAATTCCATATAGTACCATCACCTGTAAAACCGGTACCGCCTCAGGATACTTTGGTCCTGCAATAATCAGCACGATAGGTTCAGCAAAAAAGAAAATAAGTATAACACAAGGAAGAATAGCCACCATTATAATAGCTACAGACCGCTCATAAAGGTATTTGGCAGCAGAGATCCCTTCTTTTCTAACACGGTTGA
Organism: Fulvivirga kasyanovii; assembly: GCF_009711405.1. GTDB lineage: Bacteria > Bacteroidota > Bacteroidia > Cytophagales > Cyclobacteriaceae > Fulvivirga > Fulvivirga kasyanovii. Next base: position 431 of record NZ_SMLW01000544.1, read on the forward strand.
TCATTTCCGGATAAAATACTGAAGCAATGGCCGCCAAAGGTATCTCAAATAAATTAGTGACTTTTACTGCCGGTGAAAATACGGCTACAGATGCAGGACCTATCATACCCCCTAAAAACCACTCCTTGGTATTTTTATTAAGCATGGTACTAATGTTGGTCCCCAGCGTATATTTTCCGTAGTGAAAAAGCCTGCCAATCCAAACCTTGTCAAAACTAAAAGTAAAGGTACTTTCCCTTCTTGCAAACCAATAGGCCAGAAACGAGCTTATGACATACCCAATACTGAAATACAAAGCCAGCTCAAAAAGTGTAGGCTCATACCCGGATATGAATGCATATAAAATAAAGGCGAGCAATACCAGCTTCTGAAAAAAGGTGCTGACTACCGTACCTCCAAACCTGAGATTGGCTTGTTGCAAGAATGTAAAATGGGCAAATAAGGTAAAACCAAATACGGATATAATGCTGATCAGGAGCATATCCTTTAGAGCAGGTGCTTCAAAAAAGTAATTTACCGTATAGGCCAGCGATATAAAAACAATCGAAATTATAAAGGCAGCAAAAAGGTTGAGCGAAAGGGAAGCACTTATAATATGTTTGTGATTTTTCTCATCTTCTGAATTCAGGTACCGCAACAACGGATTATATATGAAAGCATTCCTGATAGACTCAGAAAGGCCTGTAATAGACAGAAAGATAACCCATACACCAAAATCGTTCGGGGACAGTATCCTGATCAGAAAAAAGAAATTCAGCAACCCGAATAAAGTGATCGAAATCCGGTTAAGTAGCGTAAGGGAGCCTGATTTGAACCAATACGACTTTTTTAGCTTATCTAACATGCCACTTACCAGTCATTGTTTTCGGCAAACCCAAGCTTAACAAGGTTATCTCCTGCCGCTTTTTTGAAGGCATCTTTTTTACTTTTGTCCCAGCTAAGCCACTTCTGGGTAGGCTTAAATTTCTCATCCTTTTCTATAGGTTTCCAGTGTACCTCACCCTGATCACCTTTATAGCTTGAAGAGCCTAACACAGGAATTTCATCTATCTGATCCCATGGGTATTTATCAACATCCACATTAAGGAATTTCAGGATTTTAGGTAACTCCTCCCTGGCATTGTCGTTCAGGTAGTCATACCTGGTTGTAATGATCCTGTCGCTATAGCCAGCCCTTTCGGCCATCGCTACAAACTCAAAAATAGTATCCACTCTTTTTGACCAGCGCTCACACATTTTTCTAAAAGCACCTTTTCCTCCCCATGATTTTGAGAATGACTCTATGGTATCGCGGCCATCTCTATAAAGTATCACGACTTTACATTGAGGGAAGAGATGGAAGAAATTATCTATATGACCTGCATCAGGTGTTTTAAATAATAGCGTATTGCCAGGTTTAGTAAATCCGGCGAAATACTGTAAAACGCCACTCCCCATAGCCCCTACCAGTGCCCTGGCATGCTCCTGCAATACAGGCTCACCACCATCGATCCACTTGTTCCAGGTGCTTACAGTCTTGTAGGCATACTGCTTTAGGTGTTCTGAGTAGGTATAAAGGCACTGCTCGTCAGGCAAGTCAGCTCCTGACGGAAACTCCAGTTGAGGATGCCTGTCAAGCATATGACTGAGAAAGTTGGTACCACTTCGCTGTGTTGGTGAAACTATGTAGGCTGCTTTAACCTCGGTGGCAGATTTGGCGGCAGACGCGGAACCAGCAGCAGAAAGTTTGCTCCAATCCATATTAAAAGGTGTATCAGGGTATAGCGGATAGGGACTATCTAAGTCTCTAAACAAATAATTGGCTCTGATATCATTATATAGACTGCTGCCAAATAGCTTTTTAGCAGTTGCCGACAACGATTTGATCATATTTATGTGTCTTATAACTATAGTTTAATTTACAAAGCTAATGCTTTGAGTTACTTATTCCAGCAATATTAAAATTATTAGAAATCAAGGTTCAAGAATAACCAGGCGGGGAAACTCCGTTACTTCAATATTGACATTTTTATTAGCATCAAGGCAGTTCGGTTTAAAACCGTTATCATATTTTTCGAGTACAAACTCAGAAACCGCACTGTAGCTTTTCTTCAATGGTAGATTAACCTTGGTGGTACTGTTGTTATTAGTTCCCATCCAATACATAAAGGCCACTTTATCTCCATTATTTAACTTCATTACACTCAGCGGACCTTTAAAATAGGCATACTCTAGTTTATAGCCTGCCAGTTTATTTCCCAAAAAGTTAACCACATGCCACGCCAGGTCTTTATCACCATTTTTTCTGATCAGCCCGGAAGTACTGAATTTTCGGCGGAAGCCCCATGCTTCTATGGCAACAGGATCTTTGAGGGTAAATAAAAAGGTTTTGTCATAACCAGCTCCATACATAGACATCAGGAGCCGTGTGATATGCTTGGCTTGCGCAAAGGTACTGATTTCATGAGAGTCCATACTATCTATATTTGTGGTCGGCGTTCCGATCGGACTTACATCACCTACCACTTTATCATAGCCTGTTTCTGTGAGGTAGATCGGGCAGGAGTATTTAGACCTCAGCACCTCCACAAAATCTTTTGACCTGGAAATCATTTCCGTATTTTCTACTATATCACTGGTTTCTGCGCCGGTTTGACTACCATTTTTAAAAGGGTAAGCATGGGCAGTCAATATCAGGTTTTTTTCAGGGATCACCGGCTTTCCATGTTTTGCTGCATCCTTGCGAAGTTCTTTTAACTCCTCAAGTACATTAAGCACATAATCCGATTTTATATCAATAGGACTCGGAAAGGCAATTTGCATAGAAGGATCAGCTGTGAGAATACCATGCCCCTCTCCCATTTTTCCCATATGTCCGTCTATGGCAGCAGATAAAAAAGCAGCTAAGATCTTCGGTGTGGCACGCTCCCTTTCACTAAACCAGTCTTTATCCATTTCATTCCCCGGTTCTATAGCGAACACCAGGTCAAGCCCGGCTTTGATCTCATTATTGGGTGCCAGTTTCAGCAATTTAGGATCAATAGTACCCCCATCACTGATCAGCTTATTTTTACCATACCTGGCCGTAAACTGGTACAAAAACGATGCATAGGCCTTATAATCCATCGGGTTTTCAGGGTCTCCACCCTCATCCCAGGGAATTTGCCATACATTGATCATACTGTCTTTGGGTACATTGGTGTACAGCAGGTTCTTGGCCAAAACTGGAATGGACTCCAAGCCGCTTTGCTTCATGGTCAGAAGAAACTCATCAAAATTAAAACCTCCGGCTCCCTTGGCAGGGTTAAATCCTATCTTGTCGTTTGGATATGCATCATGGGGAATACTGCGATCAACCAGGCATCTCTTTCCCTTCCACTCCTTAACCATTTCTTCTCCGGTGAATACGTGGCTATCCATACCGAATATCCTGTGGTACTTTGCCACCTGGTATTGATCTTTGATCTTAGATCCATCTTGCTCCCTGACGGAATTGATACCAAGAAAAGCATCAAATGTATGTTTTTGAAGAGAGGTATTATTATTTAAAATTATTTCCTCATCCTTTGGAGACTGGTATGATTTATCAAAATTAAGCCCCAGCAATACTGTTGATCCAACTAATAGAAATGTACCTATATACGTGAATTTCATTATCTTATAAACTTGTTACTCAGTATTTGGTTTAATTATGAGTATAACAACAGTAAGAATAACTAGTTTTGAATAAAATCAATCATTTAGTGGAAAAGTTACCTGACTTCTTAATCATCGGTGCCGGAAAATCCGGCACAACTTCGCTTGATAATTATTTAAAACAGCACCCTGATGTCTTTATGAGTCCGGTTAAAGAACCGGATTTCTTCTCTTATGACAGAATTGATATTTCAACGCTGGATAAGGACGCTTTAGCACATTACCATACATCTATTACAAAAATAGAAGATTATTTAACATTATTCAAAGCCGCCAAGCCAAATCAGGTAATTGGCGAAACTTCCAATACTTATCTGGTTATTAAAGGAACGGCAGAGACGATCAAAGATTATGTTCCAAATGTTAAATTGATAGCCATATTAAGGCAGCCTACCGAGCGGCTTTATTCCAGATATCTGCACCTGGCACGTGAAAATGAACTGCCCTCTCCCCATTTTGAAGATGTACTGGACCGTAACTCCATCTGGTGGGTAAGAAATGACCTGGTAAAGGAAGGTTTCTATTACGAAAACCTCTCCAGATACTTTAATCTGTTTCCAAAAGAAAACATCAGGGTCTATTTAAATGAAGATCTCAAAAAAGATTCCAATGCCCTGATGAAAGATCTTTTTGAATTTATTGGCGTCACACCTTTGGAGGGTATCAATGATTCTGTTAAATACAATAAATCCGGATTTATCAAGAATAAATTCTACGACCGGACGCTTGGCCATAACAGTATTTTAAAGACGGCTGTAAAAAAAGTAGCTCCCGCTTCGCTTTACAATAAAGTAAAGGACAACATCTGGCTTCAAAAAGTGGTAAACAACCTGAAGAACAGGAACCTGGAGCAACCAAAGCTGGACAAAGACTTACATAAAAAGATAACTACGGATATATATGCCGATGACATTCGCCAGTTGCAGCAACTGCTAGGTCGTGACTTAAGCCACTGGCTTTAATATTGAAGAAGTTGGCTGTCGGGGGACAGCCTAGTTGCCATTAAGTTAACGCCGGATTATATATTTATGTATAGTATCGATTAAGTAATACTCGAATTAAAAAA
>NZ_SMLW01000544.1:5514-17488 GCF_009711405.1 Fulvivirga kasyanovii
ACAAGCATTTGAAGTGTGGCATTAGCCTAAACATTGGGGAACAGCCTAAGGGACTGCCTTTCGGGCCTCTTGCCTGATGTATACTATTACAAAAGACTTCACCTTTTGCTGAATAGATAGCCCCTGGGGTCTTTGTATGGTTGGAGCTTATAAAAAACTTATTGCTTAGGGAAAAGCCACTCGCAACCTCGTGGTGGTTGTCCTTATTTCAGCCCATGCAGAAGGTTAGCTATGGCCTGAATTCCCTCTCAATTTACGTCCAATAGAAAACGCCTAAAGAAGAATGGCTTGATTAATCATCTTCAAATAGCATTGAAAATAATGCAGGAGTTTATGATGCTTTTACATCCTTTTCTTCCATCACCCTTTTCATTACCTGATAAATATTTTCAGCATTATTTTCCCAGGTATGAGACTTGGCAAATGCAATACGCTCTTCTGCTATCTGTTCATTATCTTCAGCAATGGCCCTTCCGATCAATTCTGCGAACTCCTGAACGCTCTTGCTCAGGTACACGTATTTTTCAAAGTAGATCATTGCTTCGGTATAGGTAGCCACTACAGGCTTGCCCATAGCCAGGTATTCATCCACTTTTCGGGGGTAGTTACCAATCGTGAGGTCATTGACCGCCTGTGGGTTTATAGCTACATCAAACGCAGCAATGTATTGTGGGAGTTGGTGTGCCTGCTTATTTCCAAGGAAGTAGACGTTATCCATGTTATGCAGCTTTGATTGTTTGAAATCATCATCTTCCGGACCTACCAGCACCAGACTACCTTCCTTCATAGAGCCGGCCAGATGCTCCATCAGTGGTATATCCAGCCGCATACTGGTAAGGTACCCCAGGTAACCTACTACAGGCCCGGGGATGTCCTTCATATCTTCAGGCCTGCCGGAGATTTTGCCACGGTCAAACAATGAAAGGTCGCACCCCTGCCCAACCATGTATGAGTGTTCATTATACTCTTTAAGATAGTTGGCAAGGAAATCGGAGTTCCCAACCACAGCATCATATTTTTGAGCCAGCTCGGGTTCCATTTCAAGCCCGTGCCTTGCAAAATAATCCTGAGAAACCAGGTTGTCACGGATATAGTAAATTGAGAGGTCTGGCGATAACATCTCTTTTGCATAAAAACCCAAAAACATCGAACTGTCATTAAACAGTATAACGTCCTTGAAAGAAAGCTCGTCAAGCGTTTGCTCTATTTCCTCATAGAAAATCCGGTTGTTGCGCTTATTCAGGAACGTATAGAGTGGAGATTTAGGCACCCAGTTAATACTTTCTATCATTTTCTTAGGATAGAGTGTCCATAGGCTATCTGACACCTGAACCAGCCCATTTTGGCGTCCTTTAATGATCTCCTGCCTTTTCTTTACCTCCTCGGTATGTTTTTCCCTGATGCTGGTGATCCTGTTGAGCGGCTCATTGACATAAAGCACCCTGTTATGTTTCGCAAACTCCTCCGCAAGGTTTTTGCAGTTGCTGCCTATTGAAATATCCCATGGTTGTATGCCTATAACGACAATATCTCTGCCTTGAATCATCCGATGGATTAAGTGTTTTTAGATTTTTAGATTTTCATTCTCCACTTTATTGAGTACCGCTCCCATTAAACGACCATTCAGTGATTTCAGGTAACTGATTGACTCCTTATCTTGCTGCTTTATGGTCGACTCGGCAGAAAATACCGGCAGTACCACATCAACATATTCTACCAGCTCCTTGGTATCAGGGAAATCATTCAGGGCGGCTCCTTCCATTAAAATATAGTCATAGTTTTGCTGAAAGGTCTTGATCATTTTCTTAAAGTCACGCCCTGCAAGTATTTCCATCGGAGAGTTGGTCGATGGATTGCTACCGATAATGTCTATATTCCGGTGTCCTGTAGGGTAAATGATCTTTCTGGTGAAGTCCTGATCTTCCTGCTCTTCATCTACAGGGGTACCTTCCTGATTTGGTGCGTTGATCAGATAGTTCTTTCTACGCTTATCACCTTCCTCCAGCATCTTGTGAAAATTAGGCTTTACAAGCAATTGTTTGGTAAGGCCGTTATTCTTAAAGTTGGTGTCGATAATAAGTATTTTCTTTTTGATAAGGCTCAATGAATAGGCCAGGCAAAGAATAAAAAAGGTCTTACCCTCTCCCATTTTAGTACTGGTTACCAATACAGAGTGAGCTCCTGAGCCCTCAAGCTCAAACCTGATCTTTCGAAGCAGTTGTTTAAAGACTATCAGATCAGGATGATGATTGTTCTCACTGAATATATCCGTTAGTTTCAGGTTTTTAGTGGCGATCCTGTTTACCGTACCGGCCAGTTGAAGTTTGGTAACTTTCCTGAAGTTATCACTGGTCTTGATCCTAAAGTCTACAAACTCCATCAATACTATAAACACCACACATAGGGCAAAGCCACTAAAGCCAGCCAGAGCAGTGATGATCAGTGTATGGGAAGACTCGGGTTCAAGCGCAGGTTGTCCTTCTTTGACGATTCTGATTGAACTTCCTAAAACCAGAGAGCGGTTTTTGTATTCGTTATATTTATCCAGCGCCTGATTGTATTCCTTGGTTGCCAGCTCAACTTCCTTAGTCAGGCCTTCAAGGGTATACTCTTTTGTATTGTGCGATGATATTTGAGCCCTGAGCCTGCCCAGGGTATTGTTTATACTTGCTAAGTTGGACTCAGCAATATCAAGTTGCAATTCGTAACTGTCCAGTTCCTCCTGTAGTGCAGCTTCATCAAGCAGAGTGGCTTCCGTACCCAATTTGGTCATTTCAGTTTGCATTTCATCCCGCAACTGGGCGATAGTTCTTTCCAGCTCGGCATCCTGAGAGCCTCCATCAATATAGAGCTGGTTAAGCTTATTGATCCTGTCCCTCAATTGAAGTACTTTAGCATTGTTCCGCCCGTTTTTACTACTGGCTCTGTCCAGCTTATTTTTAGTCTGGATTATGGAAAGCCGGAGTGCTTTTATGTTGCCTTCCTCCTCGCGTTTCTTCACCTCATACTCCATGATCTGATTGATCTTTAAGTCACTTTCCAACTGCTGGTTAAGCACCTGATTGTTGCTTTTGAAGTCATTAAGCCTCGCTGTATGCTCGTCAAGAACAGCCTTCTTCTCATCCACAAGTTTAGCCAGAAGTGACACAGACTCATCAGACAATGACGATTTCAGATTTCTGTTGTAACGAATAAACTCATCACTCAATGTGTTGACCACATAAGCAGACAGCATTGGGTTTTCAGACGTAAATTCTATAGAGATAAAGTCAGAATTCTTAACCCTGTGAATATTCAGGCCGCTTTCCTTTAACCAAAAAGAGTTGTACTTATACAATTTCAACTGCTCCAGAAGTTTTACTTCCACCGGATCAAAAGCTGACAGTAATTGCATAGAGTTTAGCTTCTCCTTGTATATCTTCACCCATTCCTGCTTTTGCTCTGGTGTTGGCCTTTTGATGTCCTCATTTTCGGAGTAATCGACCGTTCTGAAAGGCGTCTCCGAGGTAAGGTCATGAATAATAAGGTTGTATGAAACCAGGGTAACTACCAACTCTGAATTGATCTGCTCTATCAGGTTATTAAAATCCTGAGCAGTTTTACCCATGTTAAATTTTTCATCCGTTAACTTCACCGATTCATCCGTAGTGAAACCGGTAGCAAGCTGCGCACTGGATCTGTAGTTCTTAGGCAGGCTTGACATTACTATAAAGGCAACAGTTGCTCCTATTATCGGAATGATAATCAGCAGCCATAACCGCTTCTTTATTAGATTTATGAGATAATAAACATTCATTTCTTTATCTGCAATTAATTTGGTGGATTAGAAATTATAATTAAAACACCTTGTTGCTTTTCGCTTACAGCACCTCCCGATTCAGCACTATACAACTTCCCAGAACTAGTAACACTTATCTTATCCTCATTAATTCCAGAAAGCTTCAAATAATTTACAATTTTATCCAATCTTTTATTGTTAACCTCGGCATTTTCATTTTCATCTGCAAAACTGAGTAAATTTATCCGGGAGTAACGCTGATAATTCAAATCTTTTACCACATCAGATAATATTGTTTTCTGATTTTCCGGGATTTCATAGGACTGGTTTTCAAAAGCAATAAAATGTTCTCGTTTGGAACCTTCATTCCTAAGGTCTGCCAGTATTCTTCTGGCCTCTTCAATCAGACTCTCCTTAAGGGCAGTCTGTGTGTTCTGCTCTACACCAACTATTCTGCTTTGATAAATATCTGACAAATTTCCTTCTCTGTTACTTGTGAACATCACCGTGGAATCTGCACCAATAGTGAGATAGGCATCAAACCCCGGGCTATTGATCTTACCTCCAAGGTTTCTGGGCTTGCTCCAAACCGTCCAGCTATCGTACAGGCGCTCAGATACAAAAAGGTCTGCATCACCATAGCCTCCATGTCCATTGCTGGCAAAGTACAGCCTCTTTTTATCATCTGATAGAAACGGGCTGATTTCAAAACCGGCGGTATTTATAGTTGTACCCAGATTAACCGGTTTTGTCCAGTACCCACTGTTGTTCTTCAGGCTTACATACAGGTCTTCATTCATTTGCGACTTATCCCCTTTCATGGAAATCAGCAGCACATCATATGACGGACTCATGTAAAATCCCACAAAGTCGTTACGATTAACCCCGGGAATATCAATGACCTCCGGTGTTGTCCATTTTCCGTTATATTTTTTAGTGAAAGCAATACCCCTGTGGTTATTATAGGTATTAAGGAGGTAAAGCACCTCATTGCCTTGCTTAATCCCAATAACTGCATTGTTATCTTTATTATTCAGTACCCCGATGTTATTGGTAGCGTTGCCCCACTCACCATCGTCTTGTTTTTCAGAAACCCAGATATCCATTCCTGCATATTTCCCGCCGGTATTTCCATTGTGAAGTGCCCTGACAAAATACAGGTGCTGACCATCCCTGGACAGGATTGGATTTACCTCTTCTGAATCAGAATTAACTGAATTACCCAGCTTTACCGGCTCAGAAAACTCAAAATCCTGAGCCTGACTGACAAAAACTATTCCGGTAAATAATAATATGGTGAATGTTAAACTCTGAATATGCATTTATCTTTGGTTATCTTATGTTACTGACCTACCATAGTCTTGCAGGAGTAGAATATTTATTAAAAATGGCTATTCCTAGCGTGAATTCATGATTACCTGTTGTAAACTCCTTTAAATCATTAAGATAGTAGTCATAAGAATAATTAATACTGTACTTGTTCTCAAAAGTCAAACCAAAAAGTAGTGCAGCTTTTACATCATTTTCATAGGCGAGGCCGAGATAGATCATTTCACTATACCTTATACGGGCATTGGCCTCCCAGGTGACCCCGTACAGGTCGCTGTAGCTTACCCTTGCACCAGGATAAAGATCAATTATCGGACTCAAACTGAATTGTACTCCTGTGATGGCATGATATGAAGCATCGGAAGTAAGTTGTAGCAATTCTCCCCCACTCATATTTTCTGAGATTAAATTGGAAGATGAAAAACCCATATAAAATTTATCACTGTAGAGAGTCATTCCAAAATCCCCAACAAACTGTTGTTGCTTTCCTCCATTCGAGTCCTTCAACATATCGATAAACGGGTCGCTCTCCTCTCGAAAAGTATAACCATTGAGGTTTACGTCGTAATTAATGTAACGCACCCTTGCACCCATTGACAAGCTTAAATTACGGGATACGGGCAGGTGATAGGCGTAGTTCAGGTTTGCAGACATGGATTTAAATGGACCAACTGTCTGCGATGTCACCATACCACCAACCCCATGCATGCGTTTTAACGAACTGGAGCTGGCTACTTTATCGTAGGCTTCCGGATTGCTTATCCTTAGTGAATTGTTTTTAAATACTGTCGGTGATGTTCTGCCCAGCGAGGCATAGGCACTTAAATAAATAGAGTTATTCTTATCCTCAAATCCGTTCCATCGCTGGCGGAATGCGCTCTTCACATCCAGATATGGCTCCATTCCGGTAAAACCGGGGTTTTCCGAAGGTAAGTTTAAATAATACTGTGTAAAAGTCTGCTGCTGACCGTATGATCTCAAACTCACGATCATCAAGCCTAAAGAAAGCAGTAAACCGATATACTTTGTTGTAACTGTCATCTTAATAGTGTCACCGTACCCCGGTATGTTCTCTTTCCGTTATCCAGATCAATGGTATAGAAATAAGCCCCGGCAGGCAGCATTTTGCCCCTGTATCTGCCATCCCACTGGCAATCCGTGCCGCTGCACTCGTATACCTCTGTTCCATTGTTATCAAATATCGAAATTGAGATTACCGAATAAAGTTCCAAATTTACAAAATTCCAATAATCATTTACATTATCTCCATTCGGAGTAAAAGCATTTACTATATCTAATTCGGGAAGTACATAAATGTTTATGTCTCTTGAAACCGGATTACTCTCGTACGATCCATCGTCCACAGTTATGGTGATGCGCTTTGCTGTAACATTGGTTTCTCCTAATATTCTGTTCTTGTATTTAACCCTTGATAGTGCTATTTCATAATTCGAGCGGGTATCTGTTCCCGTTAAAGTAAGTACACCTTGCTGTGGGTCAAATTCAGAAGTAATATTTTTATTTTCCTCATTATCATACAGAAGCACATCATCATCCATGGAATAATTGACATCAATGGACACCTTGGCTCCCTCCATTTCAGTATCATCAAAATCATTGATGATCAACGTTCTACTTACCGGTATACCGGGATCACCCTGGCGGTAAGTTATAGCATCACGTTCTAAATTGCTGATCACCGGCCTTCCTCCGGCACCATCACCCCCGCCTTCTCCACTGTCATTGATCACCAATGTAGCACTAGCCTCACCGAAGTAGTTTTGCTCCTGCACAACAGCCTCTACAGCGTATGAGCCTTTATCTACAGGGGGCGAAACCATACCATTATAGGTCACCTGCACGTTAAGGTCATCAGGGTCAGTAGTTACCGATACCGGTTTTGCGGAACCGTCATAGGCAGCCACGAGGTTTGACAGTGTAACCACTACCTCCCTTTTTTGTATAGTAAAAGAACTGCTGGCAGTTCCGCTATAGTTTGGATCATCTATAAGGGCTGTCACAGAATACTTCCCCGCATTGGTTGGTGCAGTAGATGCACCATTATATAAAAAGGTTACTGCAAGACCAGAAGGCGATGTAGTGGCAGATACTTGCTGCGGACTCCCGTTATAAATGGTTGAAGTGGTGGTCAATTGTATTGTTGCCGCTGCCTTTTCAACAACCAGCATACCTGTGGTGCTTCCCTCATACTCCGGGTCATTAATAACAGCCTCTACAGTGTACGACCCGGCATTTACGGGAGCTGATGGGGAACCATTGTAAGTCAGATCCACATTAAGTCCTCCGGGAGACGTTGACACTCCCGGAATATGAGGAGCACCATCGTAAGTTGTATTTAAATCATGCAGGGCCACTGTTGCTTCTTTTTTATGTATCGTAAGTGTGAAAGACTGAACAGAATACTCGTTATGGTTATAAACCCTTCGTACCATCAGTTCTATCGGGAAAACCCCGGCTTCTTTGGGTTTACCTTCCAGTTTGGCCGTACCATCACCCTCATCCTTCAGCTTCAGGCCATCAGGTAAAGTACCGCCCGACAATATTATTTCCCTCGAAAAAAACCAAAAATCGGTTGTTGTAATATTGTACTCGTATTTTTCATCTAATTTACCCTCTTCTACCGGAGTGCTGGTAAATTCCGGTTGAGCAACTACAATTGTATGAATACCCGAAAGGATGATGATCAAAAAAGATTTATATAAAATGCTCAGTTTCACTGCGAACGCTATCTTTTAATTATTGAGTATTGCCAGTCATTAACTAACTGTTACTCTTGACAAACAACTGAAATAATCAAAAGTTATAACTACTCTAAAAGTAAAGACGCAGCATAATCGGAGCTATTTAAATATTGTTACCGTACCCTTATATTGACGCTTTCCATTATTAAGATCGATGGTATAAAAGTAAGGCCCTGCCGCCAGGGGTTTACCATTATAGGTACCGTCCCATTCGCAATCACTTGTAGAGCATGAATAAACTCTCAAACCCTTCTCATCAAAAACAGAAATTTTTATAACCGAATAAAAGCTCAGGTTATCAAAATACCAGGTATCATTTGATCCATCGTCATTGGGAGTGAATGCATTGAATATCTTAACATCAGGCAGTACTTCGGCAATTTTTATCTGCCTGATCACCTTATTGCTGGTCTCCACCCCATCGGTTACTGTAACTGATACACTTTTATTCAAAACATCCGTAACACCCAGCACAGTATTACGGTACTGAACATTGGCCAGTGCATCTTCATAAACCGATCTTTTATCAATACCGGTAAGTGTCAAAACCCCTTGTGCAGCATCAAAGCTCCCCGTGATGTTAGGGTTTAACGTATTATCATAAAGCAGTTCATCTTCTCCGTTAACATACCCGGTTTCAATCCTTATGGTCGCACCCGCGATATCAGCATTATCAACATCATTTATGATCAGCGTTTCTGTTATCATACGGGCAGGGTCACCCTGACTATAATACAAGGTATCATCAGCATTAGTTAAGAATGGAGCATCATTTACAGAAACAATATTGATGGTAAGCCTGGCTTGTTGCTGCGACCAGCCAAAGCCATCGTAAGCACTCCAGTTAAAGCTGGTTTGTCCGCTTTGGTCTTTTGGCCCTGTATAAATGAAACCACTAATGGTTCCACCGGTAACCTGCACCTCATCACCGGGGGTCAACGGCTCTCCTTTCCACTCAAAACTACCTACCAGGCTTGGTACAGATTCAATCCTGATCTTGTTAATATTGTCACCGTCAGCATCCTGATACCCTGCACTAAAGTCACTAACGCTAAACGAATAGCCTTCGTCCTCATTAATTGTAAGTGCGATATCGCCAACCTGCGGTAATTGATTAATTCCAATGGTATAGGACTGGGTAGAAAATTCTCCTAAACCATCCGTCACTGTTAAAACCACCAGGAAATCACCCGTGGCATCTGCAGGCACTGTACCGGAAAGCACAGCCGTACCATCCCCCGCATCTGAAAGCGATAACCAGGGCGCCTCAATGTCACCGGTAATGGTCAACACATCACCCTCGTCAACATCGTTGGTGGTAATATTGTAGATATATTCCTCTCCTCCAACTACACGAATATCCGAGACACTGCTGGTGAATACGGGCTTGTCGTTTATAGGATTTACAGTTACCATGAAGGTGCGCTCAGTGCTATTTTTCACGGTCGCTCCATTATCCTTAACCGTTACGGTAACCGTAGCGGTACCATAGGCATCTGCCACGGGCTGAAACACTATCGAACCTGTCGGCTCCGGACTGGTATAGTTGATGGTAAAATTATTGATGAGATCGGTGTTATCAGAAGTAGCCGTTATTGTCAACTGCTGGCTCTCCCCTGTTCCTGCTGTAATTCCGCTTAGCGGCACAGTGACTGCTCCCGCATCTTCGCTCAACGGCCCAAGGTCTGCAATAGGATCCAATGTTGGCGGATTATTTTCGTACTGTACCGTAATGGTAAACGATTGGGTATCACTAGCCCCTCCAGTGTCCTGCACTTTCAGGTTAATAGGATAAGTCAGGTTATTGGTTTCATTCACCGGATGTACACCTGTCAAAGTTGCTGAGCCATTACCATTATCGGTGAGGCTGAGCCATGCAGGCAGTGCAGTAGTTGATACTATTGACCGACTATCCCCTGCGTCAACATCAGAGGTAGAAATGTTGTAAGTATAAGTCACACTTTGCCTGGCAGAAAGCACCGGCGGAGAAGTAAACTCAGGAGCATCATTAGTATTGGAAACAGCAATACTAAAAGACTGATCTGACGAAATACCAAAAATATCTGTTACCCTTAAAAGTACTGCATGACTCCCTACATTAGCATTGGCTGGCGTTCCTTGCAGTGTGGCCGTTCCGTTTCCATTATCAGTAAGTGTCAGCCATGTAGGCAAGGTTGGAGCAGTTATCGTGCGGTTATTATTATCCGGATCAGTTGTGGTTATATTATAAGTATATGAGGCATCTTCTGCTACAGCGGTAACAGGAGTTGAGGTGAAAACCGGTTGCTCATTGGAAGCAGCCACGGTAATAGTAAAGTTCTGTGTATCCTTGTTGCCTTTATCATCACTTACCTCAAGGGACACGAAGTGATCACCTATATCAGAGACTGCCGCAATACCACTCAGTTCGCCTGATCCGCCTCCCTTATCCGTGAATGTAAGCCATGACGGTTTGAAAACATTCGTATAAGTCAGTACATCTGCTTCATCTGCATCCGTTGCTACCGGTTCATATAAATAGCTCTCTCCTTGGAGAATACCGGTTATGGGTGTAGTTGTTATTTTCGGGTTATCCTGAACTGAGGCTATGTTGACATGAAACTGGTCTTCAACCCATAGTCCTCCGGTGTCCGTGACCCGGATCACAATATCAGCATCTCCATATTTATCAGCCGCAAAATCGATCACAAGCCTTTTTGATGAATTAATGAATATATTACTAAAAAGTGAGGGATTCGAATTGCTCTGAATAGTATAGATGAGGCTATTATCATCATCTTCCGCATCATCAAAAGCCTGCATAAGGTTAATTACAAAATTAGCCGCATCCTCGTTGACATTAACATCCAATATTCCGGAGGTCGTTGGCGGAGCATTTATTTTCAAAGTACCAGAGGCTGATCCGGTATAATTAGTTTCATTAATTGTAGCCTGCACGCTATATGAGCCTGCTGCTGTTGGTGCTGTTGTGGAGCCATTATAGGTGATTATGGTCGTTAGCCCTGAGGGTATAGTAGTTACCGTTACAGGTTTAGGGCTGCCGTCATAGTTTTGATTAAGATTAGATATACTGACAGTGGCCGTGGCCTTACTAATGGTAAGTGTACCTGTCGCAGAACCTGTATAATTAGGTGTGTTGACAGTAGCTAGTACTGAATAACTTCCTGCATTAACAGGCGCTGATGCAGAACCGTCATAGGTAAAGGTTACTGTCAGGCCGGAAGGCGTCGTAGTTGCTGTGGCATTTTTTGCCGTGCCGTCATATACAAAAGCCAGACTACCAAAGGTAATGGTTGCCGTAGCTTTCTGAATGACGAATACATCAGTAGCAGATCCGGTATAATTTGGGTTATTCACGGTAGCCACTACAGTATAGCTCCCTGCATTGGTAGGTGGTGTAGCTGATCCGTTGTAAGTATACGCCAAGGAAAGCCCCGAAGGCGATGTAGTAGCAGATGCCGACTTGGGTGTTCCATCAAACACGGCACTTAATGAGTTGAATGTTACCGTTGCACTGGCTTTAGTGATTTCAAAGGTACCCGAAGCCGAGCCTTCATAGTTGGTATCATTGATAGTGGCTTCCAGAGCATACGTACCCGCATTTGTTGGTGGAGTGGTTGAACCATCATAGGTAAAATCAACCGTCAAACCCGTGGGGGTAGTCGTAGCAGTGGCGGATTGAGGCGAACCGCTGTATACGACACTTGTGGTGCCCAGAGTAACGGTAGCTGCGGCCTTGGTTATCTCAAATGTGCCGCTGGCTGAGCCCTGATAATTGGCATCGTCTACGGTCACCTCCAACGCGTACGTGCCAGCATTTACCGGTAAGATAGTTGATCCATTGTAGGTGAAAATCAAGTCCAGGCCGGAAGGCGTTGTCGTAGCTGTAGCAGATTGTCCGGAACCATTATAAACTACACTCGTAGTACCGAGAGTGACGGTGGCTGGTGATTTTGTGATTTCAAAAGTACCACTGGCTGAACCAGTATAATTCGGATCATTAATTGTGGCTTCCAATGCATAAGTGCCAACTTCTGACGGTGGTGTTCCTGAGCCATCATAGGTGAAATCGACGGTTAAACCACTTGGGGTAGTTGTAGCGGTC
>NZ_SMLW01000198.1 GCF_009711405.1 Fulvivirga kasyanovii
TCTGAATCGCTTTAATTGAATCTCCGCCGATCATGAAAAAATTCGACTTGACGCTTAAACCATCACGACCCAAAACCGATGACCATACCACACTCATTACCTTCTCAATGGAGGTCAATGGTGCACGGTACTCTTCACTATCTTCATGCGAAGGAGAAGGTAGCGCCTGTATATCTTTCTTCCCACTGGCGGTGAGAGGAAAAGTGGCAAGTCGGGTGAAATAGGAAGGGATCATGTAGTCAGGCAACTCAGTGGCCAAATGAGCACGAAGTAGATCCACGGAAACCTCCACCTCTGAGGTGTAGTAAGCACTTAAGTATTTCGTCGAGTGTCCATCTTCCTGAGAAATAACCAAGCTCTCCTTAATACCGGTGTAGCTGGATAAAACACTCTCTATTTCTCCTAACTCAACACGATTACCTCTTATCTTCACCTGATGATCTATTCTTCCAAGGTATTCAATATTACCAACCTCCGTCCAACGGGCCAAGTCACCAGTCTTGTACATCAATTGACCAGGAACATAGGGATTGGGCACAAAACGCTCTCGAGTCAACTCCTCATTATTCAAATACCCTCTCGCTAGGCCTAATCCGGAAATACACAACTCTCCGGCAACTCCTATCGGTTGCAAATTATTTTCCTTATCCAATATATATAATGAGGTATTGCCTAATGGCTTGCCAATGGGTACTGCTCCACCTTTCCATCCTTTCAGGCTGTAATGGCTAGTATAAACTGTATATTCCGTAGGACCATAAATATTCTCCAATTCAACTGCAGAATTTAGCGAACGAAACTTATTCACCAACTCGCCTGATAACGCCTCTCCGGCTAAAAATATATATTTCAAACTCCCTAAAGAGCCGGATTCTTCTATCACAATGTCTAAAAATGAATGGAATAAAGATGGGACAAAATTAATATGTGTAACCTCATAACGATTTAACGCCGCATGAATTTTATATGGGTCTTTCTCCTCTTCTTCTCCTAAAATAGCCAAGCTGCCCGCACCGGAAACAAAAAAGCCAAACAACTCACTGATCGATACATCAAAATAATAGGGAGTCTTAAATAAATATACATCACCTCGATCAAAGCTGTATATCGAATTTAATGAATGAATAAGATTCAACACTGCCCCGTGTTCTATCATTACACCTTTAGGCAAGCCCGTGGACCCCGAAGTATAAATGATATACATTAAATCTTTTAACTCTAGGGAAATATCCAAACCATCATCAGGAAATTCAGCATACAAACTGTCTTTGATACTTAACTCCTCTACAAGGTCTGCATAACTACCTAAATACTTCATATCCCCGATCAGGACCCTCGCTTTACTATCTTCCAACTGATAACGAACACGCTTCTCTGGCAACTTGGTATTTATAGGTAAATAGGCTGCCCCACATTTCAGTATACCAAAAATCCAAACAACCATCTCGACGGAACGATCGGATATTAACCCCACAATATCTCCTTTAACAACCCCCTTTTCATGCAAATAATGAGCTATCTGATTCGAATACTTGCGCAACTCATCATAACTCATCCGCTGATCGCCATAGCTTAAAGCAATACTACCTCCATTCTCGTGAGAAACAGTATCAAAAATATCTAAAAGGTTCTCCTCCCTATCATAATCTAAAGAAGTAGAATTAAAACTATCCAATAAAGAAACCCTGTCTATGTCCGATAATAATGTGAGTTCGGAGACCTTAACCATAATATTTTCGGCTATTTGGTCAGCGAAAGCCACAAAATGCTCAAACACACCATGTATTGTTTTAGTGGCATATTGACCATTGTTATAGGCAAATTCTATTGAAATAATCTCATCTGGAAAAACGGTAATTGTAAGATCAAAATTTGTCTGCTCAATTGAACGTACATCGGTTATTTTAAAGCCCAACGATTTTGTACCGGCCTTATCAGTAGTAATCCTTTTGTGGTTTTCTCTTGGGTGATTTTCAAAAACCCACAATTGATT
>NZ_SMLW01000337.1 GCF_009711405.1 Fulvivirga kasyanovii
GAGTAATTTTGACTACTAGATTATCCTCAGCCGTAATGTTCCTTGTATCTATTTTGTACCTTTCTGAACCAACTTTTTGTCTTGTAGATGGGCGGATAGTTCTGCTTTTTATTATTTCTGTCATTCGATATAGTTTTTGATAAAATTAGATTAAATCTATATTCTACTTAACATGTTATCAATACCCAACCTTAGGCATTTTTCCTCCAAACCACCGCTAATTCCAAAAATTCCCCCATCCCCTCCCATTCCACTAAAAAACATACTATTTTAGCAGCCTATGAATGTCCGACTAACTCAAGAGCAAAAGATCAAGGTACTCAACTCCGAGGATCTGTATAAGGTGATGCAGCAGGTGCTGCTGCGTGAAAACAAAATTGACAGGAATAAGGAGCATTTCTGGGTGGTTTGCCTTGCCAGTAATAACCAGATACTGCTGATCGAGCTGATCAGTCTGGGTACGGTTAACCAGACGCTGGTGGAGCCTATGGAGGTGTTTAGTTTTGCTTTGCAGAAACGGGCGGTACAGATCATTATGGTGCACAATCACCCGAGTGGTGAACTAAAGCCTACCAAAAGTGATATAGAAGTTACGGATAAGATGCTGGCCATCGGCAAGTTCGTCAATGTGCCGGTGATTGACCACCTCATCATTACGGAAGAGAAATACTACAGCTTTGTAGACTCCGGTATGCTGGAGAAGATTGAGAAAGAAACGACTTACGACCTTTCTTTTAAGCAGATTGATGAGTTGAAGAAGGAGATTGCGGGGATTGAGAAGCGAAGAGCCTTTATAGAATTAGCAGAGAAAATGCTAGAGGATAAACAGCCAATCAAGGTTATTGCCAAATATACCGGTTTGTCAGAGCAGGAAATTTTGGAGATTGGCCGTTAGTAATAGGTAATCAGTCATCGGTGATCGGTAATCTGTATTTGGTAATCGGTTTATGGGGGAACTGCTTGACTGGTGCAGTCTACTGTAACTCAATACTCAAATCTCACGACTAAAGGCTAATTTTCTTTGTTGTTCATTTCCTTAGCCCACTTTCTGGCCCAGGCGCCCAAAGGACTAAGCAATTCGAAAAGCTCCTCTCCTCTTGATGTTAACGCATAGCCGTCCAGTGTTCTTTCTATCACACCTGCGTGGGTGAGTTCCTTTATCCTTACATTTAGTGTGGTGGGCGAAATGGTTTCGCAGTGTTCCTGTAGCTTTCTAAACGTACTCGGGCCTTCTTTCAGGTACCAGATAACCCCCATAGCCCAGCTTCTGCCCAGCAAATCTAGTAAAGCCATTACCGGTTGGCCTGTCTTTGAACCCCTTACAGGTTCGCCTGGTTTCGGAAATTTCATAGTCGCTGCATTTTAAAACTCTCAAATGTACATATAATGTGGCCATTTCCCGGATAATAACAGCTAAAACTTCGGGCTGGTAAGTCATGGCACCTGTTTAGGGGTAGCGATCTGCACGATCTCATAGGGCTTATGGCTTTCTGCTGGTGTGGCTATTAGTGCTACTGAGCAGACAAGCTTTACCAAACTTTTGGAAGTTTAGTAAAGCTGCGGTTTAGTACTTTTTGCTGGCAAGTCTATTTGAAAAATTGAGAGCCAAAGCTGTGTAGAAGCTACTTTCAACTGAAGCGGTTGAGGCTTAAAAATTTACCTGTGAAATGTATTTGCATATTGTTACATTTAATGTAGTATTGCTACATAATAAGTAGCAAATGAAAGCATTTAGTTTACAGCAATTCCTAAGGCTAAAATTCAAAGCATCAGCTATAACCAAAGCTGACGAACCAGTTAAAACCACAGACGTAGACGAGGAGAAACTATCTGCTTCTCAAAAGCGGGTGCAGGCGTATGGTGAGTGTCCGCTACATCCGATGAAGTGAAAGTTCTGCTTACTACTTACTGGTTCGCCAGCTCATGAATTTTTCTTCATGAAAGATTGATTCGGGCACGGCCGGAACTTAATTACAGTATATCAGGCGAGCATTAACCTCTCCGATTCTGGTATGTGCTTAAGCATTCTTCTGCACATTTAATCAGGAGACCCCCAAACTTCGCTGCGCTGCGTTTGGGGTGACGTGGTAGTCAGATAGTAATATTTAAAGTTTTTGCCCCAGTTTGCGTACCGCTTTTGCCGATTGCCTACTTTCTTACCGCTTCCCTGCCGATGTCTTTCGAAGAGGCCTCGGCGTCTTTTCAAGCAGGATTGCGCTCACAGGCATATACAATATTTCAGGGTAATCCCTTACATAAACTCAGTATTGCCCTGATTTATCTTACTCCCGCCAGTCATACCTTTGTGCATTGTAATTGTCATTTTTTTATATGAATAGTTGGTTTTGGCGCGATAAGCTGTGGACAGCAATGTCTTCAGAGCACATAAGTCCTGCCTGTATTTTTTCAAGCAAATGGCGTACAGCAATTTATAAGAGCAGGCATCCCGCGATCCTTATGCTACTTATATTTTGCCTTTGTATTCCCGCCACTGCTCAGGTTTCTTCCTATCAGGAGCTTCAGGGAGCTTATCTCTACAATTTTGCCAAATATATAGTATGGCCTGAGGAAGATTCGGAGCTTTTTATCATTGGAGTTATTGAACACGCTGAAATTACTGATCATTTTAAAGATATATTTAAAGACAAGAAAGTTAGGGGGATGAAGATCAAATTAAAAACGATCCATTCTGAAACAGAGCTTTCCCCTGCTCACATGGTTTACATGCCAAACAACTCCTCTCTTGACATTTCCTCCATAAAATCTGCCTTGCAAGGCACAAGTACCCTTATCGTAACAGAGGAGGATTTGATTGGTAAGGGAGCCAATATCAGCTTCATAAAGAAAGGAAAAAGCCTGCGCTTTACAGTTGATGAAAAAGCTTTGACCGGGATAGGATTAACAGCCAACCAGGGATTACTAAACCTGGCAATACAAAAATAAAATCCATATGAATAAACACTTACAAACTATGAACTACAAATTTTTCTTTTTATTGGTACTTACATGTACACTTTTTCGTACTGGCTTTGCCCAGAAAGATGAGGTTAGTTCTGACGAACTCATGGAAATGTCATTGGAAGACCTGATGAATATACGGGTAATAACCCCAACCAGAAATGTGCAAGGTGCAAATGAAGCTCCTGCCACAGTAATGGTTATAACAGCGGAGCAAATAAAGATCAGAGGATACAGAACCCTTGCTGAGGTGCTCAATGATTTGCCGGATTTTATTGTCAACGATAAATCAGACCCCCAACATTATAATGTTATTACCTCCAGGGGACTACAACGACAAGACCTGCTGCTTGTATTACTTGATGGGATAAGGATTTCATCTCCCACCAATGAACCACTACCCTTCCTGGAAAATTTTCCGTTGTACATAGCCCGGCAAATAGAAGTGGTTTATGGCCCGGGATCTGCCCTGTACGGAGCGGATGCCATGGCCGGCGTTATCAACATTATCACCCAAAAAGCTGATAGTCAGGAATCATCCTTACAAGCTATCGGAGGCTCCCAGGGATATTCAAGTGGTAATCTGTTTCTAAATAAAACATTAAAAAATGATTTCCATATCTCAGTGGCAGGGCAGTATACCCATGATATGCAGCCTGACTTTTCTGAGGTTTATGAGGAATACAATGTTGATGCTTACGAAACAGGAGTTTTCAACACCGCATATGGCCCTATGACGCCTCAGCAACCCTTAACTGCGGGGTATGAGGCTCCCATTAAATCTTACAATTTTTACTCCTCTTTGGATAAGGGTGGCTTTTCAATGAAGGTGCTCCATCATTATGTACAGGTGCCTTCTTCCACTACCTTAAAGCCTAATAATGGGGTATACAACAAAGATGTTTTTTACGGGCAGGGTGTTACCACTGGTAGCGCAAGTTACACTGCTTCTACGGATAGGTTAGAGTCTATCAGTACGCTTACGGGAAGTTATTATGAGGTAAATCCGGAGTCTAACTACCGTAACCTCTACGGGGGCATGGAGCATGGCTACAAATATAGCATGGGGTCTATGATGAAAATCGAGGAACAGCTAAATTATAAAGTTTCCGAAAAAGTAAACCTCACCGGCGGAGCTACTTATGAGTTCTTTCAGTCTATTCCCAAGGCACCTGAGTTGCAGGAGCCGGTGGCTAAAGAAGGTTCTATAGGCGGCACCCTGCTAAATTCAGCTACTCCCGACAATCCAAACGGCTTTGAAGTAAAGTTCTTTTCACTGGTTTATAATAACGTGGGCGCCTATCTGCAAGGACAATATGCACCAGTTCGTAATCTGTCATTTACTGCAGGTCTTAGGTACGACCATAATTCGAGGTTTGGCTCTACGGTCAACCCCAGAATAGGCGCTGTTTATAGTCCATTTAAGCATACTACCATTAAAGCACTTTATGGTACAGCCTTCTGGGCACCTTCGCCACATGTATCATTTGAATCATATGGATCATTTTATACCGAAGATGGAGGCCAGACCTACCAATCCGGATTTTTGCACCTGCCCAATCCTAATCTTGAGCCAGTGACTTCACAGATGACCGAGTTAAGCCTTAAGCAGCGGGTACGAAGAAACCTTGATCTTACGCTTACTTTATACAACTCAAGAGTAGAAAATACAATTACCAATGTGCCGGACAATGGCAACACCAACCTTTATAACAATGAATTTCTGGGCTGGAATGTATATTACATTGAGGTACCTTACAATCAGGGTAAACAGGAAAACTACGGTGGAAATATTGCCCTTAACAGTGTCTTTTCCCTCGGCAGGATCGATTTTAATCTCTGGTCATCAATCAGCTATGTTGATGGAACTGTGACATTGGCAGGATCTGACACTGAAACAGAGCAAGCCAATCTTGCCCCATGGCAGTTCCGCATTGGCCTTGACGGGTCGTTAGGGAATTTAGATTTCTCTGCAAGGTTACTGCAAGCAGGAGCACAACGCACAGCCTCTTTCGTTGACAGTACCAATCCTGACGAAAGGGAAACCGTAGATGGCTACTCATTACTGAACATCTCTACCGGCTACACTTTTAAAAACAGAGCAACACTTTTCGTAAACATCCAGAATGCACTGGATCAGCGCTATAAAAATACAGTGGCCTGGGATGCCTCCAACCCAGATTCAGAAACCTTCAACAGCAGTTTTCAAAATCCTTTAAGGGTAATGGCGGGATTAAGGTTTATGTTTTAGGTAGTTGTGACTAAAGCTTAATAACTGCTTTGTTAAAGCCCCCTGAGTTTTCGGGGGCTTTTGTTTTTTTAGTCGCTTTTCTTTTTCTTGGTAAGTCTACTCAAATATTCTGCAATAGGGATATCAAACCCAGCATTGAAGTAAACCTCTCTATTATCATTGATCTCAGCGGAAACAGCACCAATATTTAAGTCCAGCCCATTAAAGAAATGAAAACCCACTGCACCACCATATGAAGCCGCATTTAGATTATCATCCGATTTCAAAGCATCAATTTGATACAAAAGGCCGGAGCCGTACGCTACCAGATAGATATCATTGAGGATAGGCTTTCTCTTTTGATAAAAATACGTGGTCTTGTAAGTATAATATCTGTTCAAATCGAAGATTTTGAATTTAATTCCCAGTTTTTCAGACGCATAACTGATAGAATAGTCATCCTTGCCGTATAAGTAATTATAGCCTACGGTGAAGTATAATGAAATCTTATTGCTGGATTCCTTCACATATCTGTCATTTAGGTAAAGGATAAAATCTTCAACTTTAATATCAACATGGTTGGAGTCTTTATCTATTAAAATGTATTTCTGCAGATTAGCTATATCACTCAGCAATCTGTTGTAGTTTAAACCAAAAAATACATCTCCAACATCAACAATTAATTTAGCAATCTGATCATAGCTTTTTGCCTCATCCAGGTTAGTAATTACCTGAAACAGCTCTGCCAGATTTTGCTTGACATCTTTTACTTCATTACCGTTGATCTGTTGCAGTTTTCGATTAAATTCTTTGTATTGATAATTTATCATGTTCACATTTGCACTATCTAAAAGGTTGATAAGGCTACCAAGGCCTTCAACCTTTGGATTTGCCGCCATAAGAGCTGGAATGACCGATTGTATAGCTAATGCTATATCATCATACCTTTTCTCT
>NZ_SMLW01000295.1 GCF_009711405.1 Fulvivirga kasyanovii
TCTCATTAGCAATGAGTTTATAATCAGTTCTTCCTTCATTGATAAAATCAAAGTCGTGCAAAAAGTCGTTTTGATTATAAACACCAAGTTCACGGCCGTCTTTTTGTAAAGAGACCGATCCCTTAAAAATGAAGGCATAGGCCATCTCGTCCATTTCATCAAAGGAAAGAATCTCAGTACCTATCTGGTGGTATGCTGCTTTAGAAAGTTTGGCTATCTCAGAAAGTACCAGTCCAGGTACTGACTGGAAACCGGCTATATCATTTAAAAACCGCACCACTTCTATGTTGAGTTTAGGGCTTTCCTGTAGTTCCCCTTCTTTTCCTTTTTCTACTTCTTCAATAAGCTTAAGGGCCTGTTGGGCATACTCTTTTTTGTACTTGTTGCGCTCTATAAATACCGCAAAATTCTCTTCACTGAGTCTGTAGTATGCTGCTGCGGCAATCTCGCGAAGCATCTGGTCAGGATTTACCAGGTTGGCAGCAAAAATATCATGGTTTGATGGCGAATTCTCTTCTGCCAGTTCCATGATAGCACAAGCCTTTGTCCACCTGTTGACCTTTTTATAATCTTTGAGGATCAAATCGTACAATACTTCATTTTTCGACATCGATGTGGTCGGAAGTATATACTGTAGTTTATTGATCTTTTCAGAGTAGGAAGAAACATTTAAAATTGGCAATACAATAGGTTTCAACTCCTCTTCCAGAAAGATATCCAATAGTTCAGAAGCAAAGTCGGATTGGTCAGAATTACCGCTGTTAATGTTTTCTTTTACGAGGTCAACTGATTTTGCCTCATAAAGCAATGCCAACAACTGGAATATGGTATTGTAATTATTCTCTATCTCCGCGGTTATAGCATTTAATAACAGGGTAGAGGCTTTTTCCTTTTGCAGGTCCAGGTATGCTTGCATATTGGATATGGTAGTAGCACATATTTCCTCCAACTCCCTTTTTACGTTCAGTGCTTTATCCTTCTTTACGTTGTAGCCGGATTTACTCAAAGCCACCAAAGTTGCTGCTATCACATTTTGGTTAGGCAGGTCGAGTTTTTTCAACAAAAGTTCTACCGCCTGCTGTGAACCTATGCGTCCGTAGATTTGAACAATACGAAGCTGAATTTTTTCTGATTGTCCTGTCAGGTGAAATGCAGACTCAAGCACGGGCAGAGTCTGCTCTCCGGTGGCGGAGATAGCTGCTACAGCAGCATTACTGTAAAGAGGATTGTCAAGCATGGCTATAAGGTTCTTTAGCATGCTCTCGTTTTCAGAGCCCGCTGCAGCCGCTGCAGCATAGTACCTTACTTTGGTTACCGGGTCACGGAATAGTTTATTAAGAAGTTTTGGCTTTATGTCTTCTTCGGCATACCGGGTAAGTGATGCTCCAAATATTCTTTCATTTACCAGTTTTGAGTAAGTTAACTGCTCAATGTAGGTCAATTTTTCCAGCCTGAATTCTGCTCCCCTGAGTTTGTGATATGTCCTTTCAATCAGGTCTCTGTTTTTCAACACATTGAAATATTTGGACTCCATGATCTCATCCAGAATGGGAATGGCCTCTAAAAGACAAAGGTGGCTGGCCTGCTCCAGAGCGATCTTTTGGGCCTTGTCATTATCACTGTTGATAATAGATAATACGGCAGATTTAAATACTACCGGATCCAGGGTATTAATGATGTTGAGGTGGCGCGGTAATCGGTCTGAGGGTATATTTTTAGTCTCACGAGCAAGCTTTTCTGCATAGCTTAATCTAGCCTCACTGGTTTTGACCAATTGTTGTTTGTCCAGTGTGTCCTTTAATACATCCCTGTAAGTACTGTAAATTTTGAAAACAATAATGATACATAAAACACAAAATATAATTAATGCCGCAGCATAATATACATCATTATCAATGAAGGTTGCGGATGTCATATAAAGCAGGATACCTCCCGCAATGGCTATTGATACTTCCCTAACTACTCCGGTAATTTTGAGCAGTGAGTCCTGCCTTAGCAGATCTTCAATGGGTAAAAAGTAAAACCGGAATGCATTAGAGGTAAGGTTGTCATTAAACGCTGTGCTAATAAGCTTAAGGATACAAATAGTCAGGAAGAATACATGAAAAGTGGTAGTGCCTGGGACATATCCAAAGTATGATCCTATGACTATTCCCAACCCTGACAATAACCCCACAACGATAGGGAGTACCATTAGGGCAACTTTCAATCCATACTTGTTCATTATAGGATTATAGACCAGTAAGTGGGTAAACACCCCGGCTATCAAAATGCATCCGTAGAAGAATCCGAGGAAGTTGAGCAGTTCATTGGTACTTGTATAGTTGGATTCAACTATGGTATAGAAATAATAATCTACAAAAAGCAGGATCACCGTAACGGTTAAAGAGAAAAGCGCCAATTGAACCAAAAAATTATTTTTTCTGATTTTGGCGTAACTGTTATTGGCATTAATATATTGAGCGCTGACAGCCAGCTCTCTAAGTACAACGGCACTTCTTGAAGTTAAAGAGAGCAGGAGAGAGGCTATGGCAAAAGACAGCCCGGCAAAATAAACAAATTCTGAAATAGATAAAGCAAGCTCTTTTCGCAAGGGTGTAATGGAAAAAAAGATTGCTGCAGCTCCAATGATAACGCCGATATGAGTCCACTCCGAAAGCTTTTTATGCTGTTGTTGGGCGAAAATTAAACTTCCAAGGCTTCTGAAATTGTAATAAACAAGCACATTGATAGGCCCGGTTATGATAAACAGCCAATAAATGTATTTGTCATAATTGATATTTTCGAGGCCATAATAAAGGTAGAAAGTACCTAATGTGATGAGAATGAAGGATACAATGGCAACCCTGGAAAATGAGAACCTGTTTTTTTGAAATGTGTATATCCCCAGCACAAATACTCCTGCCAATCCTGACATAACAAATGCCAATGGCAAGTCCTTACTATTGTACTTACCTAAAAAAAGGCTTATGGCTGCGAGGTCAAGGAAGGCGAGTCCCATTCCGAGAAATACACCCAATATCACGAGGATTGAGAAATTCCTTTTTGTCTTAAATGCTTGGTGGTTAACACTTTTCATTATTACTCCGGCTCAACTATACTTATTTTTTGCCCGTCTGATTTTGGGAAAAACTGGTTATTTCAGTCAAAAAATAATTAATCTAGGTTATTGTAACGCGTAAATATATTCAACTTAATATTTAAAAAATAACTTTTACATGGTTTTTCCTGTCTTTTTAAGCTCTTTTCTTATCCCTTCGTAAAAATTATCTTCAGTGACATATCCTTCATTATTGTGGATAGCCATCATGGCACAATATCTTAATACATTTATAATATTACCACCGGAAAGCTCATATTTTCTTGAGATCTCATGGAGGTCAATTTCTTCATCAAGTGTGTAATTTCCAGTGAAAGCTTTTTTGTATAGTTGGTGCCTGAGGTTTTCTCCCGGCATCGGGAAGCGGATCAGCGACTGGAAGCGCCTCATAAAGGCCGGATCCATGTTGGATTTATAATTACTGGCGAGTATCACCACCCCGGGGAAGTCCTCAATTCGTTGCAATAAATAGGATACCTCCTGGTTGGCATACCTGTCATTAGAACTGCTGGTTTGGGTCCTTTTGCCAAATAAAGCATCAGCCTCATCAAAAAAGAGTATCCAGTTTCGGTTTTCTGCATGATCAAAGATTTTGGCCAGGTTCTTTTCAGTTTCACCAATATATTTGGATACTACCATTGACAAGTCAATATGGTATACATCCAGACCAGCCGTTTTTCCCAACAGACAGGCCGTCAATGTTTTTCCTGTACCTGATGGGCCATAGAAAAGGCTTCTGTAGCCTCTCTTTATTTTACGGCCCACTTCAGGGTCCGTAAGCAAGTGATGTCCGTGCTCTAACCATATGCTTATTTCCTGTACCGAATCGAAGGTTTCCGAAGCCAATACCAGATCATCCCAATCCAGTTTGGTCGAGATTCGTTTGGCAGGGAAGTCCATGCTATATTCTGGCCTATGGTGTTCACCGGAGGTAAGCAGGCTGAGGTACTCTTTTGAAATGGTAAGTAAACCGCTTAGTTCAGGCTCATTTTTATGTATATGCTCGAGATAGAGTATGTTTTGCGAGGCGAAGAAGTGTTCCTTGTTAAAAAGTTTTGATAGGTAAAACCTTAGCTCCAGGTTGTCAGCAGCCAAAAGATAAATGGCAGTTTCACCGGTAGGCATGAAGCCGTTATGATTATTACCTACAATGCCTCCGAACTCAGTAAATACCCTTCCATATTCATCATTTCTGGTAAAGAAAACATCGAGCATCTCGGGCCTGATGTGTGGAAGCAGAGCAAGCAACAGTACTATCCGCTCAGGCAGGTCCATATTGAATCCATTGATTAACTGGGCATATGGAGAGGCAGCAACATGATCATCAAGCGTTGGAGGCTCCATGTTTAACAGTTGTTGAGCATCAAATTTCTTTTGCTTGTGAAGCTCTATGCGGAGGTCTAAGAAGTTGGAGAGCCACTCCAATTCCCTGCTCAGCACAAAAGCATTTAAAGAGAGTAAATTAGGACGTTCTTTCATGTCACGGATTAAACTACATTATG
>NZ_SMLW01000103.1 GCF_009711405.1 Fulvivirga kasyanovii
ATCATCTTTTTTGTTATCTGCCGCTTCAATAGCTAAATCCTTTAAATTGAGGCTTTTTGTCCTTTCCAGCAGTTTTAGAAGGCGTTCGACCTGCCGCTGCTCTTCCCGGACGCTGTATACGACTGAACTATAATTTAAAAACGCTTTGTTAAACGTGTTTTTCATAGTCTCCAACACCTCAACATCACAGCGCATCAATGTTGAATCTGAAGATATGGATAGCAGATTTATGATCACCTCTTTTTTTGCGCCACCACTCCCCAACCTTTCCAAAGCCTTCTGTACAAATTTTGGGTTGTAGACCAAATACTCTGATAAATATGCAGCCACGCCTTCCGTACTCCTTGGTGACCGAATGACCCTGCCTATATTTTCTTCCGTAACCGGTTCATTTCTTATGGCATCAATTCTCGCCTTTTCGGCAGCCACTTCTTCAGCTTTCTTCTCTGCTTCAACTTTCCTGGCAGCGTATGTGCTTCGTGCCGACTGAACGGCCTCCGCTGTCATGGATGAGGACATCAGGGCCTTTATTGTATTTTGCCCCGGATCAATACGTCCATCTACGCCCTTTCCACTCAGCCCCCTTACCTCTCGCTGAAAGACTTCTATCGCCTTAATGGTAGCCTCTAAATGCTCCGGCGCCATCTGAGCCCGGTATTGAGTGTCGCTTTCGGCCTTTTCTACAGGTTGGGCT
>NZ_SMLW01000007.1 GCF_009711405.1 Fulvivirga kasyanovii
CTGGAGGAGTTTGGAGGCAAAGGTGAGCTGCCTGAAATAGCAACTCAAGCCACCACGATAGAAGAGAAAGAAGCTGCCCCTGAGATGGATACCTCCCTGATCTGCTCATCAGTAGGAAGGCCTTCCGGTAACTCGAAGAAGGAAGAGCTCCAAAGGGAGAAGATCAACTATGCTGATGATGTGATATTGATCCAGGACAGGTTGCTGGAGCTTGG
>NZ_SMLW01000515.1 GCF_009711405.1 Fulvivirga kasyanovii
TTCAAAGTTAAGCCATTTACTCAAATTGCTATAAACAAATTTACTGCTTAGTGATTTGTATGTGCCAAATATTCAGTGTTTTACGTAGAAAGAGCCAGCACGGGTATTTCAGTATGGAAAATAATTTTTTTGCTTTGACGACCTTTCATCAGTACCTCAAATAGCTGGTGTTTGCGGGGTACTAATGTAAGCAGGTCAATATCATGTTCATGACAGTAGCTGTTCAGGCCTTCTTCAATATCATCGGTCTGTAGTAAGTGATAATGGTGAGGAACATCTTTAAAGTAGCGTTGCATTTTTTTGGCTTCTTCTGCCTCCTCAGGGCTTATATCATTCTCCTTACTGATATGGACAATGTGTATTTCAGCACCAAAAACATTGTTTATCATGAGCAAAGGGTCAAAAAGGCCAAGGTGTGCATCTTTATAGTCACTCGCCAGTGCTATCTTTTTTAAGGGGCGGTAACCTGCACTTTCAGGAATGATCAACACCGGAAATTTGCTGTTCTTTGCCACAGCATAAGCATTCGTGCCCAATATGACCTCATCAATACCATGAGCGCCTTTGGTGCCCATCACTACCATATCGGGCTTGAAATGGCTGGATTCCAGAATAAAAGCATCTACCACCGAGCCGTGCTTGATTATGGTTTCGTATTTGACTTCTGCCAGTTCGGGTAATTCATCCACCAACCGGGCGAAGTCCCTCTCTATATCTTCTTCTATGCCCGAAACAAGGGTGCCTACAATTGAAGCCGCCCCCATTTCACCATGTGTAACAGGTATACTAAAAGCATGCATCAGCAATAGGTCAGCCGGCATTCTTTTGCCCATATGAATGGCATATTTCAAGGCATTTTTCGAGCATTTCGAAAAATCGATCGGAACAAGAATTTTTTTATGTGCCATTGTATTAGAAATCTAAATGATTGTAAGTTGTCTTTTTACCTATCTTTTGCGGAGTTCCCAGTATTTTTTTGAAAAGCCTTAGCCGGTTATCCCAATATTCCTTCTGATTTTCATCTGTGTAAGGTTTGCAGGAATTCTGGTTCATGTTTTTCAGGTTCTTTGTATTTGAATTTCGTTTGTTGTCCACTTCGCAAGCGACTTGGTTCTTTTAAATATTTATCAAGAGCCAATTTACAGGGGTTTTACTTTTAATATAATGATTTTACCCCATTCACGTCCATGATAAAGGTCATGTATCACTGACGTGAGAAACTCTGCGTAAGATATCCCATGCGTCAGGATTTTAAACCAGAAATTATTTGTTTATATTGACAGAATGATGTCGATTATTAGATTTATGGTAGGTTTGATGTGTTTTTTGGTGACGCCTGTAGCCATGTATGGGCAGGATATGGTGCCTTTCAGGCCAGACACAACTTACAATTTTAAGCTTGACTATGACTTCAAAACCAAACCGCCACTACCGCAAGGAGAAATTTCATACACCGAATATTATAACAGGTCCAGTGATATACTCCCGTATGTCTCTGTAAAGATTGCCATGCTTAATCTCGTCGAAAGTGATTTTAGGGTAAAAGTTGTTAATAATCAGGGAGACCAGGTTTACAGCAGGAAACTGAGATTGCCCATGGAGTTTGATGTTAATCTCGGTTTTGCAGAAGACCTGAAAGAAAAACTGGTGCCACACCTTTATTACGTCTACTTCTTCGATAAGGATAAGAACATTCAATCAAGAATTACCATAGAAGTTACTGAAACCGGTGACTTCCTGTTGAATGATAAAGTATATGGTAAGCTATAAATACCCGGAATTGCCTTTGTGTAAGTATTTGTGAATCAGTATTTTTAGGCTTGTCAGGGTTTTGGCCTCATAATTGTTTAGCATAAAGTGAGAACCAAAACTTACGACTATGAAAAAACAGTTACTATTTTCCGTTATCATTTTGATTTCCCTTTCATCTTGTCAGCTTACGGTAGTGGAAGAGCCACATGTACATATAGACGTAAGAGATCGTTTTTTAGGAGTTTTTGATGTGGAAGAGTACAGTGAGACCTTTGGTGCCTACAGTTACTACCATGTTGATGTTGTTGCACTGCATGGAGAACCAGGTTCAGTCATTCTCAGGAATTTTTACGGAGCAGGTATCGATGTAATTGCCGATGTTGAAGGCAATTACCTGTACATTCCGCATCAGGATGTAGGAGGCTTTCATGTAGAGGGTGAGGGTAGCATATCAGGTAACAGATTGGAATTATCCTATTCTGTTCATGACTATATGGCTTATCGTGATATAACAGATTACTGCCTGAGCGTGGCATGGAGATAAAAATATTGGTTTTGTTTTGAGTTTTGACCTTTAAGGTTGCTTCATAAACTTTGAGATTGACAGGGAAGGAAGTTGGTATAAAGTTTTTGAGGCGACCTTTTTTTGGTCAGTAGAAATTCCCGGGGACACTAACTTATTACCTCTGTGTTTGACAGAAAGTTATTAATAGTAGTTGGTAGTCCCTTATAAAATAACAATAGACGCAGTTTACTGATTTTCAGCGGCAAGCCTCATATTGCACGCTATATTTTCCGATCCATTGGCTCCACAGGTTTCAACTTTGTCCGTTTTTTATTCAATTCAATAAAAAAATAAAGTTTAAACGTTGAATATTTGCTTTAGACTGCCTGATTGAGGTTTTTTTGGTTACTTTAGCTGATGTTTTATCAAAACCGGTATTTATGAAGTTAGATATATTGGCGTTCGCCGCACATCCTGATGATACAGAGTTGAGTTGTGCCGGTACATTAGCGGCACACATTGCTAAGGGGTATAAAGTAGGAGTGGTGGATTTTACGAGAGGAGAGATGGGTACGAGGGGAACTGCTGAGGTCAGGGACCATGAAGCCCGGGAGTCTGCAAAGATCCAGCAGCTTGCCATCAGGGAAAATTTGGGGTTTGAGGACGTTTTTTTTACGAATGACCGGAAACATCAGTTGGAAGTGGCCAGGGCTGTACGAAAGTACCAGCCGGATATTGTTCTTGCCAACGCAATTACTGACCGGCATCCTGATCACGGAAAGGCAGCCAAACTGGCTGTAGATGCCTGCTTCCTGGCCGGTCTGAGGCGCATAGAGCTAAAGGATGAAGAAGGGGAGGAGCTGCCTGTATGGCGTCCAAGAGCGGTATATCACTATATTCAAAGTAACTATATACAGCCAGATTTTGTAGTCGATATCAGCGGGTTCTGGTCTGTGAAAATGCAGGCTATAAAGGCTTTTAAATCTCAGTTCCATGACCCGGAAAGTAATGAACCAGAAACTTTCATTTCTAATCCCGAGTTTATGAAATTGCTCGAAGCGCGGGCAAAGGAATATGGCCACAGCATTGGTGTGGAGTACGCAGAAGGTTTTACAGTTAACAGGACCATCGGAGTTACAGATATTACCAGCCTGCTATAGAGAAACAACTTTGTTTTTTACAAGGTGTATTGGTAAATGCCGGAACGGAAGGGTTCCGGCATTTTGTTACAGGTAGTTTTGCCAGTCACGCCAGCTAATCTTTATCACTTTACCTGCAAACTGTCAATTTCGGCATTCTCAGGCATTTCGAAAATAGATTGATCCGGTACCTCTTCGGAGAATAGCACATTTGAAAACTCAGCCCTGTACCTTAGCTCACCGATGCTGTCCGCTTCAAATTTGTGTCCTTCCATTACTGCCGGCGCAAACAGTCCGTTCACTTCATGCCAGTCTGTATAACGAAGTGCATTATAGTTCTCATGTTTTTCTCCACTGAAATAGGTTACAGTATAAAGCAGCAGTTCCAGTTGATAGGTTTCCGGATTAAAGTGGGCAATGTAAAGGTCATCGTCAGCATCGCCGACACCTGATTCGAAGGAAACCCTCAATGCTCTGTAAGTGCGGCCGGCTACAGTCTGTTCCCCAAGGTCTTCGTATCGGATGCCAGGATCAGCCAATACAAAAGGTACTGCGAAAAAGTAAAAGACAAGGTTGTGATAAAATCTGGGAGGCATCTCCCCAAAAGCCGCTTTGTCAGGAGCAACCCATACATTAGTGCCATCCATACCCAGAGAGTAGTTATCACCGGTAATCAGCACCTTTCTCGATTTCAAGTCAATGAGTTGTGTCTCTTGCTTCTCACTGCCCAGGGTTGTGGACAGGTTGTACTTTACGCTGTTAAAGGTTTTCCATTGCTCCAGTCCTCCATGAGCCTTTAGCGCTTTTTGCAATAGTTCAGGATATGATGTGGTGTCTTCTTCGTGGCTATCAGCCGTTGTACCAGGTACCTCTTTCGACGACTGTTTTGCACAGGCCGAGACTGTCACTATCAGTATAAATAGTATGTTTTTCATTGGTTTTGTTTTTTAGTAGGTCAAAATTAGTGATAGCAATGCGGTACATTGTGTCGGTTTATTGACAAACCTTGTTATTCCCTGGCGACTGACACTGTATATAGTTCTGCATTCTTTTTGGGCTGTATGTCGGAGCCCAGGGCGCGGGCGTAGGTTCTTGTAAAAGCGGCTCCATAATACATAATGAGTGACGAGTAAAAGATAAAAAGCAGGAGCAACATAATGGAGGCTGATGCCCCGAAGATATCGTTAAGGTTATCCGTGATTAGAAACCTGCCGAGTATATATTTACCAATGTTGAATAATACGGCAGTGACAAAACCTCCGATAATGGCATCTTTTCCCTTTAACCGCGCATCGGGCAGGTACTTTAGTAAAATGGTAAACCAAAGGGTAACTACCAAAAGTGACAGGATAAAGCTGACCCCACGGATCACCAACGCATCTACCGAGGGGATTATTTTATCAAGGTAACCCTCCAGTACCGCCACAGCGGTATCGGCAAAAAGGGAAGCCACAAACAGTAATCCGCCAACGAAGATGATGAGCAGGGACTGCGTGCGCTGTTTTAGGGTGTAGGCAAAATTTCGGGTTTTCTTAAGACGGATATTCCAGATGTGGTTAAATGCCTGCCTGATCACATGAAAGAGGGTGGTTGACACAAAGGCCAGGAATACACTTCCTCCGATGGTGATCCATACACTACTAGCCTGATCCCTGAAATTATTGACTATATTGCTGATCTCCTCTGAAGTGCCACTGCCAAACAGGGTTTCAATACGGCTGTAAAGCTGGTCGGAGATCTCTTCCTGCTGAAAATAAAGGCTGAGTACATTTAGAATAATAATGATGATTGGAGCAAGTGAAAATAGGGTGAAAAAGGCCGTAGAGGCTCCTAAAAGTAAAGGTTGGTTCACCTTTAACAACTTATAAGAATCTACGAAGACCTGTCCGATTTTTTTGATGTGCATGACGCTTATATAGAATATTTATGTGATATATTCACCCCTTTAACAATATACAGAGCCTCTGGTTTAAAGTGGGATTGCTGAACGTTGATGGCGTATAGCCCCTTCAGGAATGATCAAAAACCAAAGGCTGATTTAAATAAATACAAAGTGTTGAATTTATTTTTTATGTTTATGGTATGACACTATGCCGTTATAGAATATTTGCCTTTTTAATAATTATCTCATTACATATTTCATGCTCTGACAAAAATGAAAACCTGCTGGTGCCGGGTATTTCAGAGGAGTTGGCTCATCATAGAGAGTCGATCATTGACAACATTACCTATGATCTGTATTTTGATATTCCGCAAGACAGAAATGATGCGATCCATAGCACCGCCCGTATATCTTTTGATTTGAAAGATACAGAAGACGACCTGTTGCTGGATTTCAACGCTGCCCCGGAAAAGTTAAAGGCAATGGATGTAAATGGTAATACCATCGACATTCATTGGGAAAAAGAGCATATTGTGATACCGGCTGACTTATTAGAACCAAGCAACGTTATTGATATTCAGTTTGATGCAGGGGAGCAATCATTAAACCGCTATGAAGATTACCTTTATACGCTTTTTGTTCCTGACCGTGCTTCCACCTGCTTTCCCCTTTTTGATCAGCCGGACCTAAAAGCCACCTACAAATTGTCCTTGACCATCCCCTCTGCATGGAAGGCTGTTACCAATGGAAGTATGGTATCGAAAGATGATACCGGAGCTAAAACAACCTACGTATTCAAGGAAACACCGCTGATCAGCAGCTATCTGTTTTCATTTGTAGTTGGCGATTTCAAGATGGTATCGAGAAATGTAAACGGATGGGCGCTCAATATGTACCACCGGGAAACTGATTCGGTCAAACTTGCCAATAATGTGGATGCCATATTTGACTGGCACCAGAAGTCACTGGACTGGATGGAGGACTACACCGGCGTAAAGATGCCTTTTGAGAAATTTGACTTTGTGCTTATACCGTCGTTCCAATACGGAGGTATGGAGCATCCGGGTGCTGTATTGTATAATGCCTCTGCACTGCTACTCGATGAGTCTTCCACCCTTAACCAGGAGCTGGGACGTGGCCGCTTAATTGCCCATGAAACTGCCCATATGTGGTTTGGGGACCTGGTTACCATGGAGTGGTTCAATGATGTATGGCTCAAAGAAGTGTTTGCCAATCTGATGGCTTCCAAAATAGTAAATCCAGGTTTTCCTCAGGTGAACCATGACCTGCAATTTTTGACAGCTCATTATCCAGGTGCATACAGTGTAGACCGCACCATGGGTACACATCCTATTCAGCAAGACCTGGGCAACCTTAAAGATGCCGGCACTTTGTACGGTGCGATTATTTATCAAAAGGCACCCATTGTAATGCGGATGCTTGAAGAAGGGCTGGGGCATGAGAAATTTAAAAAAGGCCTCCGTGAATATCTTGACCGTTACGCATTTGATAATGCAAATTGGGACGACCTCATCAAAATACTGGCCAATGATGCTCCTTTTGACATTGAAAAGTGGGATGAACACTGGGTGAAATCAGCAGGTATGCCGGTGGTACAGTACCTCATCAGGAGTAAGAATGAAAAGGACATATCAAAAATGAATATCTGGTCGACCAATGAACAAATGGAAATGGATGATGACCTTTGGTGGCGTCAGGACCTTGATGTGTTACTGGGTTACCCTGATACAGCAAAGTATCAACCGGCAGACCTGCTTACAGGCAAGGAAAAACCTGATTTTAAAGGGGAGCCTTTTCCCGAGTACCTCTTTATCAATGGTGGTGGCCTGGGCTATGGCTACTTCCGTATGAATGGTGACTCCAAGGAGTACCTCATCAGAAATGTTGACAGTTTTGCAGATCCGGTTTTAAGAGCAGCCATATGGATCAACCTTTATGAAGCTGTGCTCAGAGGTCATTTGACACCGGAGAAATTGATACACAAGGCTATTGAGAGCCTTCCTAAGGAAGAGGAAGCACTGATAACAGAATATATTACAGGAGTTATTTATACCATTTACTGGAAAATGCTTACCGATGAAAATCGTGCAGAGCTTGCGCCCAGGCTGGAAGGCATACTGCTCAACATGATGCTGCATGCACCTTCCATCAACCTGAAGTCCACCTATTTTAACTCGTTGAAGTCTGTTGCCATATCGGAAAATGGCGTATTGATATTGAAAAAAATATGGAATGAGGAAATGGAAATGGAAGGGTTGCCACTTTCTGAGAAGGATTTTACAAGCCTTGCCTATGAGCTGGCCGTAAGGGAGGTCGAAGGTTACGAAAGCATACTCACGGAGCAGGGAAAGCGGATCACCAACCCTGACCGTAAAAAGAAATTTGATTTTATCCTGCCGGCGCTCTCGGCAGACGCGGCCGTGCGTGATACATTTTTTGAGAGCCTGAAAGAAGTCAAAAACAGGAAAAATGAAGCATGGGTGCTTGAAGCGCTTAACTATTTACATCATCCTCTGAGAGCTGAGCATGCAGTGAAGTACATTACACCCAGTTTGGAGATGCTACGAGAAATCCAGGTTACAGGGGATATATTTTTCCCGAAACGCTGGCTCAATAACACACTGAGCGGGCATAGTTCAGAGAAAGCTGTAGATGAAGTAAGGCAATTTTTATACAAGCACAATGACTACCCTGCAAACCTGAAAAACAAAATACTACAGTCGTCCGATTTGCTTTTCAGAAGCGTGGAGCTAAAGCGAGACAAGAAATAGTCATTGCTGCTTTTTAAATTTAATTGCGGTTACTATTGTTTTGCAGAGTAACCTTTTATTATTTAACCTTTTACTTTTAAAACGAAGGACACCCATACATGAGTGAGGAACTTCTGAAAGCTATCATTCAGTTATTTGCGATTGTTGCCAAGGAAAGGGTAACTGAAGATGAGCGTGCCAATATAAAAGAGTTTCTGTCTGTACACCTCAACCAGGAAGCCATTGGCTTTTACCTGAACCTGTTTGATACATACTGCTGTGAAAATGACCTGGAACAAAGGGAAGGCCTGAACCTGGATGATGATACCCTGGAGTTTGTTGGTGATTGGGGCAGGATCATGGCCATAAGCAAGCAGGTGAACCGGGCGCTCACCATGCAACAGAAAGTGGTGCTGGTTATTAAGATCATAGAGCTTGTTTTTGCAGATAACGAAATATCCGAAAGGCAGGGAAACCTCATTTTCTATATCGGTGAAGCCCTGAAAATATCCCGCCGCGATATGGTCTCACTCCGTAAATTCGTTACCGGACAGGACCTGGAAGATCTGGCCTCCAAGGACGTGCTGATCATCGACGAAGGTTCCGGGGAATATGAATTTGATGGCCCAAGGCTGGTGGCTAAAAACCTGACCGGTTTGATAGCCATTTTGAGGCTTTCCAATATTGAAACGTACTTTATTAAATACCTGGGCATCTCTGTACTCACCCTGAACGGTATCCCTTTAAAGAGTAGGAAAATAGATATTTTCCCGACCGGAAGCACCATAAGAGGAAATAAAATTGATACCATTTACTACAGCGATGTGGTGAGTGAGTTTTTGCAGGGGCAGGTAGAGAGCAAAATAACTTTTACAGGAGAGCACCTTTTCTATCATTTCAAAAGCGGTCGTGCCGGTCTGCAAAATGTAAACATCAGTGAACAGGGAGGGAAGCTTATCGGTATTATGGGTGCCAGCGGGTCTGGAAAGTCCACCCTGCTAAGTGTTATCAATGGCTCTGAAAAGCCGTCCAGCGGCCGTGTCCTCATCAATGGGACTGATATTTACGAGCATCCTGAGCAAGTGGAAGGTGTAATTGGCTATATCCCACAGGATGACCTGCTTATAGAAGAGCTTACCGTATTTGAGAACCTTTATTATTCTGCCCGTCTGTGCTTTGGACAGTATACGCAGAAAGAAACGGAAGACCTGGTGGATAAGGTACTCATGAACCTGGGGCTAATGGACATTAAAAATCTCAGAGTAGGGTCGCCCCTGGATAAAACTATCAGCGGTGGTCAGAGGAAAAGGGTAAACATAGGACTGGAGCTTCTTCGTGAACCCAGTGTACTTTTTGTAGATGAGCCAACCTCAGGGCTGTCGTCGCAGGACTCGGAGAACATCATGGACCTGCTGAAAGAGCTTTCTTTGCGCGGTAAAATGGTTTTTGTGGTTATACATCAGCCGTCGTCCGATATCTTTAAGATGTTTGACAGTTTGATTATACTTGATGTAGGCGGTTTGCAGATCTACTATGGCAATCCCATTGAGGCCGTTACTTATTTTAAGGAGATCATCAATGCTGCCAACAAAAATCAAAGTGCATGCCCGGAGTGCGGTAACATCAATGCTGAGCAAATATTTGGCATCATCGAAACCAAGGTGGTCAATGAATACGGGCGCCTGACCAATACCAGAAAAGTCTCACCGGGACAGTGGTATCAGTATTTCAGGGAGAAAATCAAACTTCCGAAGCTTAAGCATGTCAGGGAACGGATCAAAGTAATGCAGGAGATACCTAA
Organism: Fulvivirga kasyanovii; assembly: GCF_009711405.1. GTDB lineage: Bacteria > Bacteroidota > Bacteroidia > Cytophagales > Cyclobacteriaceae > Fulvivirga > Fulvivirga kasyanovii. The sequence continues at coordinate 9,851 of NZ_SMLW01000515.1, forward strand.
TTGGTTCCGGCAGTTTGGTGTTTACATGACGCGTGACGTGCTTTCAAAGATTGCCAATACCCAATATATGGTCATTAATTTCCTGCAGGCCCCTATATTGGCATTCTTCATGGCCTTCCTTGTGCGCTACTACGGTACAATAGAAACCGAAAATGCCTCTTACTCCTTTTATGAAAATGACAATATTCCTGTTTATTTCTTCATGAGTATCATTGTGGCCCTTTTTATGGGCCTTACGGTAAGTGCAGAGGAGATTTTCAGGGACCGAAAGATCAGGAAGCGGGAGAGGTTCCTGAACCTGAGCAGGAGCAGTTACCTTTCATCAAAAATAGCTATTCTGTTCTTCATCAGTGCAGTTCAAACCGCATCATTTATAGTTATTGGCAATTGGGTTCTTGAAATAGAAGGGATGGGCTTGCGGTTTTGGCTGATACTATTTAGCAGCTCCTGCTTTGCCAATATGTTGGGGCTTAATGTTTCCGCCTCCTTTAATTCAGCGGTCACAATCTACATTTTAATCCCGATTTTACTGATCCCTCAGCTCCTTCTCAGTGGGGTAGTGATCAATTTTGATAAGTTCAACCCCAGAGTCAGCACTATGGATGGGGTACCGTTGATCGGTGAAATTATGGCATCGCGATGGGCCTTTGAGGCAGCTATGGTTACGCAGTTTAAGGACAATGAATATGAAAAGCAGTTTTATGACCTGGACAAGGATGCCGCTAATGCCGAATACAAGAAGTTATACTACATTCCCAGGTTAGAATCAGAGCTTGCCTATGTGTTTAACAATATGACCAAACGGCTGACTCCTGAGGCCAATCAAATGAGGCAGTCCCTGCAACTGCTGCGAAATGAGATCGGTAAGGAGTTGAATGCCATTGGTAAAGATAAATTTGCACACCTGGATAAGCTGGTGCTGGAAGAGTTTGATTCTGCAACCTATGTCTCAACCGGTGAATTTCTCAATAAACTTAGGCAAATGTACGTAAACAGGTACAATGCAGCGGTAGACGAAAAAAATAAGAAGATAGAGGCTATGACCAATGCCGCCCAGGGACTTGAAAAGCTGGATTCTTTAAGGCTCACATATCAGAATGATGCCATAGTTACCGCCGTCCAGAATACGAACAGTACCTACAGGGTGATTGCTCTGGACAACCGGCTTGTACAGAAGATCTATCCGATCTATTTTGAAGATTTTGAGCCGGCTAATGCACTCGATTTCAGGACCAAATTTTTTGCACCAAAAAAGCATTTTGCAGGAGCCTATATCGATACCTTGTTTTTCAACATACTGATTATATGGCTGATGTCGCTGATATTATTTGTTACCCTATACTACAGGATGCTACAAAGGCTCATCCTTTTTTTTACAACCCGTAGAAAAAGAGTGCGAACATAAGTTGGTATAAGAGATGGGTAGCAATGTTGGCAAATTCAGGTTTTATTATTTATCTTATTAGTTATTTTAAAGCTTCTGTACGGTTAGCAAAAAGGAGACTCTACAATTTATTGAATCTATAGTGGTAAAAATCAAAGCATTTGTTTGTAAATTAAGCGAAGGGGAAGCTTCTGATAAAACAAAGTTGGTGCTATTTTACAATGAATCGTGTCTATGAAGGTTTTTTTGAAGAAATATGGCCCCGTTATTTTGTGTTTCCTTTTCCTTAACGTCGAAGCCCCGGCCCAGATTGGAGAAACACGCTTAAAAAGCATTTGGCTTGAGAAATTTTCAAAGTTCATAGAATGGCCTACGAGTGATACCCTGGATTATTTTACCATTACTATTTTAGGGAATGGAGACATTAATCAATACCTGTTCGACATATATGAAAATAGGACTATCAAGAACAAGCCGGTTAAAATAAAGGTTATTGATAAAATAGATAGCCTTGAGACCTGTAACATCCTTTTTGTCAATGCCGAACAGGCCAAAGATCTGGATAAGGTGCTGGACAAGGTAAAGTCAAAGCCCATACTCACCATTGGCGATACCCAGGGATTTGCTAAAAAAGGTATTATAATCAATTTTTATCTGGAACATAATAAGGTACGGTTTGAGTTAAATGTATCGGCGGCTAAATCCAGTGGCCTCGATGTGGATTTTCGTTTGTTGGAAGCAGCAAGAATTATAAAGAAGATATAATGTTGTTCTTTAAAAAATTAACCATAAAGAATAAACTAACGGCAATAATTTTGTCGGTGACCATATCTGCCTTGTTAATTAGTTTTTCATTTTATAGCTATTACTCATACTACAATAGCCGCGAAGCAGTACTCAACCAAATGGATGTTACTGCCAGGCTTATCAGTGAGTATTGTGTAGGGCCGTTGATTTTCGAAGACCAGAACGGTGGACAGGATATTATAGAGAAGGTGGCCAGTATACCTGAAATCAGTCATGCCTACATACTGAACAAAGACAGCTCCCTGTTTGCGTATTATAAAGGAGATCAGGCTACAGAAGCAGACACAGCAATGCTTTTACTTAACAGTGAGCAGTATTTTCAAATTAGTAAAACCGTAGAGTACAAAGCAGAGAACTACGGCACAGTCCTGCTCCTGGTGCCGAAGGCCATTGTTAGCCAGATGGTGAGAAAAGATGTGGTCTACCTTTTGATTATATTTGTGATCATTGTTATCCTGTCCGTATTTTTTACCAACAAATTGCAAGGTTATATTTCGAAGCCGATAACCAGGCTGGCCGATTTTGCCGAAGATATAGCCATTCATAATGACTATTCCCAAAGCATTTCGCATGATGAAAAAGGTGAGATTGGTTACCTCTATGACAGGTTCAATCACCTGCTTTCCCAGGTGCGCAAAGAAGAGATAGAGCAGCTCAGGATCAATCGGGCCCTGAAGCTTAGCAAGGAAAACTATCAGAATATATTTCAGAACTCCATAGTAGGCATTTTCAGGATAGATGTACATTCAGGCAAAGTGATACAAGCCAACAAGAGGACCTGGGATATCCTCAATATGGACCCGGTCTTTCATGACAGCATTTTCCGGCACTTTCAGAAAACGGAAAACCTGTGGAGCCTGTTGAGATCACTCCTGAACAATGGATTTATTGAAAATAGTGAGCTAAAGATCTCTACCAAAGACAATTATTCTGTGTGGATCAGTGTTTCAGGCAGATTAAACCAAAAAGAAGGATACTTCGAAGGTGTAATACAGGACATCTCAGAAAAGAAGAAAAATTTCATTGAGTTGCAAAAAGTGAATTTTGAACTTGATAACTTTGTTTACCATGCCTCCCATGACCTGAGATCACCTTTAAGGACCATCCTCGGGCTGATCCATATTGCAGGGCTGGAGAAATCCAGGGAAAATATATTTAAAATCCTGGGTCGTGTAGAGGTAAGCATAAAGAGGCTCGATAAACTCATCACCGATCTGCTGACCTTCTCGCGAAATGGCAGGATCAAAGGACAAATAGAGGAAATCAACATCAAGAAGATGATTGAAGCCTCCATTGAGCAGATTGACCCTGTTAAATTTGATAAAATTAACGTTTCGGTGGAAGTTAGTGAAGACAGTGTGTTCAAATCCGACCCCGTCAGGGTAGGGGTTGTACTCAATAATCTTATCAGCAATTCCGTAAAATACCAGGTAAAAGGAAATCCTGATCAATACATAAAGATTAAAGCAGATGTGACCGAGGAAAGCCTGGTGCTTATGATAGAAGACAATGGCGAGGGCATACCTGCCGAAAGCCTGAGCAAGATCTTTGATATGTTCTATCGTGCCTCGGAGAACTCTGAAGGCTCGGGACTAGGCCTTTACATTGTTCATAATGTGCTGGAAAAGCTTGGAGGTCAGATACATATAGCCTCAGAGCCCGGAAAAGGTACTACCGTTCAGGTTATACTGCCTAATTTTGCAAATCCACAGATGTCAAGCCTCCTGAGCTTGCTGGAAGATAGCCCGTAAAATGTTAAAAATAGCCTGGTCAGATATATACAGCCATCCGTTGCCTGAAAACCATAGGTTCCCTATGCTCAAGTATGAATTGCTGCCTGAGCAATTGCTTTATGAGGGAACCATTGGAAACAAAAACATTTTTAGTCCGCAAAAACCTGATGAAAGCCTGATCCTACGCACCCATGACCCTTTGTATTGGGACAAGTTAAAGTATCTTTCGCTGTCCAGGTCAGAGATCAGAAAGACAGGCTTTCCGCTTTCCCGGCAATTGGTGGAGAGGGAAATTACAATTTTAAATGGCACGGTTCAGTGCGCACTTTATGCACTGCAGTATGGCATAGCTATGAATATTGCCGGAGGGACCCATCATGCATTCTCTGATAGAGGCGAAGGGTTTTGCCTGCTTAATGATATCGCCGTTGCATCAAATTATTTGCTGGATAATGAGCTGGCCAGACAAGTATTGGTTGTTGACCTTGATGTCCATCAGGGAAATGGCACTGCAGAGATATTTCAGAACGACAGCAGGGTATTTACCTTTAGCATGCACGGCGCCAATAATTACCCGTTGCACAAAGAGTGCAGCGATCTGGATATAGCCCTGCCGGATGGCACTACGGATGCTTTTTACCTGAATACCCTTGAAGTAAACCTCAAAAATCTTCTGGATCAGGTTCAGCCAGACTTTTTGTTTTTTCAGTCAGGAGTTGATGTTTTGGGCACGGATAAGCTGGGCCGATTGAATCTAAGCATTGCAGGTTGCAGGGATCGGGACAAAGTGGTTTTGCAATGTGCAAAAGAGCGAAATATACCGCTGGTTGCTTCAATGGGGGGAGGGTACTCCGAAGATATCAAGATAATTGTAGAAGCGCACGCCAACACCTACCGGCTTGCGCAGGAGATTTATTTTTGATCTTTGTAGCGTGAAGATTACCAGTGAACTCAGAATCCAGCGTCTAGTGCAATTTAATCCTAATTTGGAATGTTAGTGTCTCACAGAAATTTAGTCTGACCCCTTATTATTCAGGGTGCTTCCTTGCCACAGAGAGTTGTTCTTATAGTAGTCATTGACGTTTGACATCACCTCTTCTTCGTTACTTTCCAGTTCCTCTTGTGTAAACTTCGGAGCCTCTGATATCCATTGTGGTCCGAAATTCACTCTTAATTCGTTTGATTTGAGATGCAAATAAAAAAGCTTTGACGGGATGGCTCTGAGTACATCCTGCTCTTCCGTAAGGTTGGCGACACTTCTTTCCCTGAAAATTATATATTTTTGATCCTGATGCTTCTGAAACCCTTTAATTTCCCCAATTTCGCCATATATGGGGTGATAAATGCTCTTATTGATCAACTTCTTTACCAATAGCTCTTCCAACTCCATATTTGTCTGGTGTTTAACACAGTATTTATCAGTCAATTTTCTTACCAATACAATTTAATCATTTGTACCGGCATTTTGTTTATATGATAGTGTGCATTATGCCCCACAAG
>NZ_SMLW01000535.1:0-8861 GCF_009711405.1 Fulvivirga kasyanovii
CCTCTACCCTTTTTAATTCTTTAAGCTTTATTAATTATAAGAGAATTTATCCCAAAATGGGACGATCCTTAATTGAATTTAAACCTTAACAAACTGAATGTCAAAAACTTACCTATATGGTATTCCTATTGTTGTGGCTACAAAGACTATACGCTAATTCCAACTATAAAACTACAACATGAGAACAGTATTAGTAGTAGATGACTTTGCCAGCATCCGCAAGGTCATTGTCGACACATTAAAACGCCATGGGTTTAATACAGTAGAAGCTTCAGATGGCAAAGATGCGCTCGACACGCTAAAAAGCTCTGAAACCACCATCGACCTCGTACTATCAGACTACAACATGCCGGTAATGAATGGGTTTCAATTATTACAGGCAGTAAAAGGTGATGATGAGCTAAAGCATCATCCCGTAGTATTACTCACTTCTGAGAAGGCCAACGATAAAAAAATGATGGCCAAGAAAGCAGGCCTCGACGCCTGGGTCGAAAAACCTTACAAAATCGACAACTTCATTAACCTCCTGAATTACACCATAGAGAAAAGCAAGAAGAATGGCTCAGTATGATCAAATGTTCAGGGAAGAGGGTAACGAGCAGCTAGAGATAGCTGAGCAAGCCCTTCTCTCGTATGAATCGCATGCAGATATTGGCTATATAGAGGAAGCTTTTCGCGCTCTACATACCTTTAAAGGTGGCGCCCATATTTTCGCCTTAACGAACTTGGGTGATTTTGCCCATATGATCGAATCTGTATTGGATGGTATACGTCATGGGCTCCTGACAGATGAACCACGTATTGCTGATAAGTTATTGAAGTACCTTGACCACCTCAAAAAGCTGATGAATGATCCTGAATTGAAGGACTCTCAAACCCAGCTTAAAAACAACCAGTTGGTCAAAGAAATAAAAGCCCTTTCTTCCAAAATATCGGATGCGATCAAGAAAAGCGATCAAAGTAAAGAAACTGCACTTTTGGAGGCATTCATTGAGCAGGAAGATGAGGAAAATATCAGTACCTATTATCTGACTATTCAACCTCTGATTGATATAGAGAGTGGTTCGGGACATCCTGTATTCGGGATATTGGAAGACATTCAGGAAATGGGCAATCATAAGTTGGTACCGGCTTATAAAACTGATGGCAGCACTATAGAAAGGTGGGACTTGTATGTAGCTTCTCAGGCCACGAGGGAAGACCTGGAAGCGCAGTTTATGTTCATAGAAGATGAAGTCGAGCTTGCTGTACATAAAATTGCGAACTTCAACCTTTTCAATGAGTTGGGGTTCGAAGAGCTTTTAAAAGTGCTCGACAAAACCCCTACTGAGCAAAAACTCTCTGAATTAACGGATTATGTAGGCTCTTTAAAGGAGACTATGGTTGCTGATAGTGAGGACTCAGATGCCCCCGGCAAGGATAGTAAATCAAGCAGCATCAGGGTTTCTACATCAAAGATAGATGTGCTGATGAATCTGGTCAGTGAGTTGGTAACTGATCAGGCAGGTCTTAAAATGATGGTCTCTACTGACCCTGACCCTCAGTTCGAAGGGCTGGTGGAAAATATAGAAAGACACATCAGGCAACTCAGGGATATTGCCTTTGAGATGACACTGGTACCTATCGACCGGCTTATGGGAAAATTCAGAAGGCTGGTAAGGGACTGTGCCATCTCTATCAATAAAGAGGTGAATTTTAAAGTAACCGGTGAAAATACCGAGTTGGATAAGATCTACATAGACACTTTGTCCGACCCTATCATGCATATTTTAAGAAATTGTATTGATCACGGCATCGAATCACCGGAAGAGCGCAGCAAGAAAGGTAAACCAGCTATTGGAACCATATCATTGGATGCGTACTACTCAGGAGCTTATGTACATATTGAGATCAGCGATGATGGCCGGGGATTAAATACCCAAAGCATTCAAAACAAAGCTCTGGAACTGGGCCTGATCAATGAAAATGATAAACTATCAACTTCTGATATATATGAACTGATATTTCAGCCCGGCTTTTCTACTGCCAAAAATGTAACCAACGTTTCCGGCAGAGGAGTGGGTATGGATGTGGTCAAGAAAAATATTGAGGACATACATGGTGAAATAAGTATCAGCTCAGAGGCTGGAAAAGGCACCAAATTTACTATTAAAGTACCTCTAACCCTTTCCATCATCGATGCCCTGCTGGTTAAAGCGGATCATTCCCACTTTGTGCTGCCATTGCAAGTGGTGCATAAGTGCTATGAGCTCAGGTACGACTCCCTGACCGATGATTTTAATAATCTGCTGGTGCTTGATGATAAACAAATACCATTCATTGACCTGAGGTCGGAGTTCTCTTTAGAAAAAACGCCGGTGCCCGAATACTGCAATGCCATAGTAGTGAAATGCAGAAAGATGGAGCTGGCGATTATCACGGATGAGATCATCGGCGAATACCAGGCGGTATTGAAGTCTGTAAGTGAATATTATAAACACCAGGAGTTTGTCTCCGGGGCTACCATTCTCGGCGATGGGTCTGTGGCACTTGTACTTGATGCAGACAAACTTGTGGAACAAAAAACTAAACTAGCATGAATCCTGAAACAGACACTACCACAGCACTTAAATCCTTTCTGAGTTTTAAGCTGGCTGATAAAACCTTTGCCCTTGAGGTAGAAAAGGTTATAGAAATAATAGAAGTACCAAAGATCACCTCTATCCCCAAAGCACCTGCTCACATGAAAGGGGTGATCAATCTTCGCGGACAGGTACTGCCACTGATAGATACCTGTGTGAAATTCGGACTACCGGAAATAGAACCCGACCTGAATACATGCATCATAGTCATAGACCTGCTGCTAAAGGAAAAAACGATTCGCTTTGGCGCCATGGTATCCCAGGTACTTGAGGTACTGGAAAAAGAAGAAGGCCAGATCCATGCTTCGCCAAGTATAGAGGCCAACTATAACCTGGAATTTGTGAAGGGCATCATTAAGGAGAATGAGGACTTTATAGTAGTACTGGATATAGACAAGACTTTTTCGGTGGAAGAAGTGAAGTTAATGAAAGATACAAATGAGAAGAAGACCAAAGCATCTAAGACGAAATAAACCGTTTGATATGAATAGAAATACATACAAAATATTATTCCTATCCATCGCATTCATTTTAGCGATAGATTGCGCCCAGGCACAGTTTAATGTAAGTGCCAATTTCAGGGCCAGATCAGAGTACCGCGATGGCTCGCGAATATTACTGGATGATACCCGTGAGCCAACGTTCGTTTCATCCCAAAGGACCCGCCTGATCACTAACTACAAAGACGACAGGTTCGAAATTAATATTGCAATTCAAAACGCAAGGATTTGGGGTGCCGATGATGAAAGGGCCAATGTACCGAATATCAACCTGGCCGAAGGCTGGGTAAAGTATTACCTCAGTGAAGACAAGGAAGGCTTTGCCGTAAAAGTTGGAAGACAGCACCTGGTATTGGACGATGGCCGTATTTTCGGTATGAGAAACTGGAATGATATTGCTGTTTCCCACGACCTGGCCATGCTCGAGTTTAACAAGTCTGACTGGGACATCAAGCTTGCCGGCGGGTATAACAACGATGGCAATAAGTACGAGGAAAGTGCCTACGATGTGAATTATTACAAATACCTGGCTGTATTATGGGCCAACAGGCAGATTAGCAGCAACCTTTCCGCTTCTATATTGACATCCGTAGATGGCAATGAAGACCCCGACGATTTCAAAAAAGTGTATCCCCGCTATACCTCAGGAGTTTACCTGAAAGGGGGCAATAAAAAATCTGCTTTTGGCGTACAAGCCTCTTTTTACTACCAATATGGTGAGCATACATCAGGGCTAAAGCAGCGGGCTTACATGTACTCAGTAATCCCTACTTACAACATAAATAAAAAGCTAAAAGCTGTTGCAGGTATAAACTTCTTTAGTGGCAATGATCAGGTAGACCCTGATGGTACCAACAGGTCATTCAATAAATTATTTGGAGACGGCCATCGCTACTATGGCTACATGGACTACTTTCTGAACATAGAAAGCAATACCAATGGCGGCGGGGTAAGAAATACATTTGCGAGCCTCTTTTACAAATTTAGCAACAAATCAGAGCTGGAGATTTCATATCACAATTTTGCATTTGGTGGTAACTACATGGACCCTGAAACTTTAGATGCTGCGGACAATCAACTGGGCAATGAAATTGACCTCCAGTTCAAGCATAAAATAAATGATTACTTAAGCACAAGAGTCACCTATGCCACCATGTTTGCAACTTCCTCCATGGAGCTTATCAAAGGGGGTGACCATGAGCGGTACCAACAGTGGATTGCAGTCATGTTGATCGCTAAACCACAATTATTCTCATCAGACAAAAAAGATCAATAATACACGACCATGAAAAAGACAAAATTCACAACGAACCAGCGTATAATCGGAATTTTCGCCTTCGTATTACTTATTTCGGTTTCGGGTGCCATCTATAACTCATTGCAAACCCAAAAGTTGAAAGCTGAAATAGAGAAAATCTATAAAGACAACTTATTGAGTATCGACTACCTCATTGAGGCAGACAGGGACGCGTACCAGTCAAGCATAGCCATATCTCACGCATTATCTGAAAACGTGCAAGCCAATGAAGGTGAGTTTAGCACGGCAGTGGAAGATATAAAAATCAACCTGGAGCAGGTGCATGAGCGATATTCTAATTTTTTCGAAATCTCAGCTTTTACAAAATTGGAAAAGTACGATGCCTATGATACTTACGATGCGCAGTTCAGGGAAAAGTATGACGAATTAACCGTACTGAGCAACCAGATAACTTCATTGCTCAAAAAGGAAGATTTTGAGCAAGCCAATGAGGTATATTATGGCCCATATATGGCAGCCTTCGAACCCATGAGATCAGCTATGGACAAGTATACTGATTTAAGCCTCACTTCTTCTGAAGAGGCCTACCAGGCAGGCATGAGGCTAAGCGAGGGTATTTTCAGAAACTCCATGATCGTGGTCTTGCTGGTGATGCTTTTCATTATTGCGGGCGGGTTCTACCTCAAAAGCAGTATTTCCAGGCCACTGAATGAGGCTATGGACATTGTGGATAAAATTGCAGCCGGTGACTTGAGAATAAAGATTGAAAAGGAAAGATATAACAGAAAAGACCAGATCGGATTTTTACTGCATAAGATGGACGATATGCTAAAGAGCCAACGCAATGTAATAAAAACTGTAATGGCAGGGGCTGAGTATATCAATAAAGCCAGTGTAGAACTGAGCGAATCTGCCGGACAGCTCTCTCAAGGTGCTTCGTTGCAGGCAAGTTCGGTTGAAGAAGTTTCAGCGTCTATGGAGCAGATGACTTCCAACATTATGCAGAATACTGATAATGCCAAAGAAACGGAGCAAATAGCACTGAGCTCAAACAATCAGGTGAAAAAGTCTAACGAGGCCGTACTGGAAACCGTGGACTCGATGAATACCATTGTTAGAAAAAACTCGATAATAGGAGAAATAGCCAGACAAACCAATTTGCTTGCCCTTAACGCTGCCGTAGAAGCCGCCCGCGCCGGGGAGCACGGAAAAGGTTTCGCCGTAGTAGCTGCCGAGATCAGAAAGCTGGCTGAGCGCAGTCAAAATGCCGCCAAAGAAATAGATGATATTTCCAACAGCAGTGAAAAAGTGGCCCGTACGGCCGGTGATATGTTGAGCAAACTGGTGCCGGAAATTGAAAAAACCAGCAACCTGGTAGCCGAGATCAGTGCTGCCAGTCTGGAGCAGAATGATGGGGCCAACCAGATCAATGAAGCTATTCAACAGCTTAACTCTGTTGTTCAGCAAAATGCTGCCAGTGCAGAAGAGCTGGCTTCCAATTCGGAAGAGCTAAATAACCAGTCAGATACACTGAGAAAAGCTATTTCATTCTTCAAAATAGAAGGTGATGAGATGGATGAACCGGTCAGTCCATCAAACGGAGCTTCTGCCCGGGTAAAAGCCGATAAGCCTACTATAAAGCAGGCCAAAAAAGAATACGGCAAGACAAACGGGAAAGGCCAGGAAAAATCCAAAGGTTTTGAGCTGATCCTTAAAGACCCTAAAGACGACCTCGATAGTGGTTTTGAGAAATATTAGTGTTATGTTCAGGAGATCCTGCCGGCCTGCCCTTAGTTAGCACCAGCAGGATCATCAGGTATTTAGTATGGGATCACAGACAATGCAAGGATTTATTAAATTGGGCAACCCCATAGAACTCAGCGATAAGGAATTTTATAAGCTGAGTAAATTCATCTATGACAACTATGGAATAAACCTGCCCATCACTAAAAAGACCTTATTGGAAAGCAGGTTACAAAAGCATTTACGCAAGCTGGGCACCACTTCTTTCCAAAAATACATTGATAATATCTGTAGTGGCACCGAAAGCGAGGAAGTGGTCAATATGATCAACCTTGTATCGACTAACAAAACCCATTTTTTCCGGGAGTCCCTCCATTTTTCATTCTTACAAAAAGAGGTATTGCCTCATGCCAGGCCCTCGGCTAAAGACAAATTCCAAATCTGGAGCGCCGCCTCCTCCACGGGTGAAGAGATCTACAGTATAGCCATTACTTTAGAGGAGTTTTTGGCAAAAAATGGCCAGCATATAAGCTATTCTATTTTAGGTACGGATATATCAACGGATGCCTTACAGGTGGGCAATAATGCCATTTACAGTGAAAAACAAGTAGAGGGATTGCCCCTGGATTTGAAAAAGAAATACCTGCTGAAAAGTATAGACAGAAAAGAGGGGAAAGTAAGGGTGATAAAAAAAATAAGGGACAAAACGCTGTTTAAACGTTTTAACCTTATCCAGGACAGGTACCCTGCGCCAGAAACATTTGATGTGATATTTTGCAGAAATGTATTGATCTATTTTGACAAACCCACCCAGGAGCGGGTTATAAGAAATCTAGCCAGGTGTTTGCGGGTAGGAGGATATTTGTTTTTAGGGCATTCGGAGTCGTTAATGGGCATAGACTTACCGCTCAAACCCAGGGTACATACGGGATATCAAAAAATGTCGATATGCTAGTATCTGCCTGGATGAACACGGACTATTTCCTGAAACCGGGAGAATTGATTGTGACGAGAAACCCTATTTATATAACCACAGTTCTTGGAAGCTGCATTTCCGTCAGCCTTTTCGATCCGGTGCTAAAATTAGGTGGCATGAACCATTACATGCTGCCCTTCTGGAACGGACGCGACCAGAATCCGTTTAAATATGGAAATTGCGCCATCAAAGCATTGGTCGAGAGAATGGTCAATAATGGCGCTGTTCGCGACCGTATGGTAGCCGGGATTTTTGGCGGGGCCTGTAGCAGCACCTCAGTATTCAAAATAGGCTATCAAAATACCATGATAGCACAAGAGGTGCTTCATGAACAGGGCATTAAAATACCTGAGCAAAATGTAGGTGGAAAGTATGGTAGAAAAATCAGGTTTTCGGTATCAACTAATGAGATAATAATTAACTATTTGAATTGAGAAAATTTGAAAAAGCCGATAAGTGTTCTCATAGTAGATGATTCAGCGTTGATCAGAAAGCTTCTGACGGACATTTTGAATTCAGACCCCGATATAGAAGTGATGGCTGCTGTAGGCGACCCTTATTTTGCGGCTAAAAAAATCAAAGAACAGTTGCCTGATGTCATCACGCTGGATATAGAGATGCCCCGGATGGACGGCCTTACTTTTCTGAAAACAATCATGTCGCAGAAACCGATGCCGGTGATTATTTTATCGAGCCTAACGGAAAGGGGCAGCCAGACAGCCCTGAAAGCGCTGGAATTTGGGGCACTGGATGTAATCAAAAAACCTACCATGACGGCCCTCCGCAACCATGACGACCGCCTTCGAAATCATTTGCTGGACTTGGTAAAGGCGGCGGCTGTTGTAAAAAACACCAAACTTAAAAAGCTCCACACCACTAAAAAGGCACCTGTACAGGAAGTCAAGGTTCCGGTTTCTTCAAAAAGTATGATAAAAACCACTGAGAAGGTGGTGGTAATAGGCGCCTCAACCGGTGGAACAGAGGCCATAAAAGAAATATTGACGGCGCTTCCGCACGACTCCCCTGCCATTGTAATCGTACAACACATGCCCGAAGCTTATACCAAGGCATTTGCCGACCGGCTCAACCAACTTTGCAATATCACCGTGAAGGAGGCTTCTAACGGTGACTCCCTCATCAGAGGCCAGGCTTTGATAGCACCGGGTAACTACCATACCGTAATCAGAAGAAGCGGGGCAAGGTACTACGTTGAGGTGAAGGAAGGGGAACGGGTCAACAGACACCGCCCCAGTGTAGATGTGCTGTTCGACTCAGCAGTGCAATACCTGGGCAAAAACTGCGTAGGCGTACTGCTTACCGGCATGGGCAAAGATGGCGCAAAAGGCCTGCTGAAGCTCAAAGAAGCAGGTGCCTATACGGTAGCCCAAAACCAGGAAACATCTGTAGTGTTTGGCATGCCCAAAGAGGCTATAAAACTGGAAGCAGCCCTTGCCATAGAGCCTTTACAAGATATACCCTCGATTATCTGTCAGCAAACCATGCAGTAAGCTTTGTTCTATTGCTTTGCCCGCGTGTATGACCTCACCCGGTAACGGGCTGTAGGTTAGCCTTGGCCGGAATACCCTCTCCGACCCGGAGATGGAGTTTTTGACTTTGCTAGTTGTTTGGTTGATTTTAACGTATGATGTCACACTCAAAATGGCCTGAACTGCGCCCAGAAACTGTCATTCCAGAATTTTCGTGCATGAGTGTGTTTTATGTAGGAAAATGATGAAAATATCTGGAATCTCCCGGATCGTAGC
>NZ_SMLW01000535.1:8871-15450 GCF_009711405.1 Fulvivirga kasyanovii
ATTAGGGGTGAATTTTCTTGCCGGTGTATGCCCTCACCCGGCGGCGGTCTGTAGGTTAGTTTTGGCCGGAATGCCCTCTCCGACGCGGAGATGGAGTTTTGACTTTGCTAATTGTTGCGGTTGATTTTAACGCATGAAATTTATTACACTCAAAAAAATGGCACTGACAATGCTCAAATGCCGTCATTCCAGAATTTTCGTGATAAAATGTGATTTCATGACCGCGCTTAAAGAAAATATCTGGAATCTCCCCGATCGGGGCAGTGCCCAAACCTTCTGTAGCACATTTAATCAGAGGATTACACATCTCCGCTGCATTTGGAATGACGTGGTGCTTTCACACAATACAATTGAAGTTGGCAAAACCATATTCGTCTTTATTTAAGATAAAGATAAAGTCATTTAGGTCTTGGTAATGTCTTCTTCATTTTAGTACCTGTTATCAGTTTTTAAGTCAGTTCCATGTGTTCGTTTAAAAGCTCCACATTGAAATTAATTTTTGCATTCAAGGCTTTAAAAACCTTGATAATAGTTTCAAATCGTGCATCGGTTAAGCTGTTCTCCAGTTTGGATATCTGAGCCTTTTTAACTCCAACGAGTTTTCCCAATTGTTCCTGAGTTAGGTTCCGTTCTTTTCGAGCACGTTTGATAGCTTCTCCTAAAAGGTCAAGCTTAAGCTCATATTCAAATGCTTCTCTTTTCGCTGTTCCTCTTTTACCGATAAATTTATCGGTTACTTCGTCAAGGGTGTATGTTTTTAAAGCTGCCATAACTATTTGTTTTCAAAATACCTTTTTCTAATCTGTTCAGCATGTTCAATTTCGCCTTTAGGAGTTTTTCCTGTTTTCTTCACAAGCCCATGAGTTGTTAGGACGAGTGTTTCGGTATTTTCAGTTTTGTCCCAGAAAGCGAATAATCGATAATATGTTTTCTTAAAGAGTGTTCTGGATTCCCAAATGCAAACCCAAAAATGAAAGTTTCTTTTTTAGGAAACAATTTGAAATGATTAGAAATCGTATTCTGATTGCTTTACAATATCTTGAATGAAATCTTGCTCTACGTTTGGAGACATGATAGGGACTCCTCGATAAATCGGGGCAATCATACAGTGCAGGCACTTCCAAGCATTCACACAATCAAAAACTGCTCCCCTACATAACACTCGTTTTAGTTAAATCCCTATATTTGAAGTGCGAAACACATTATAATTTATCATGACGCCAGAAATAAAAAATCGGCTAAACCAAAGGTATTGGATAGGCATACGGGTGAAAGTCCCGCAGACCGTTCAAGGCGTTGCTTTGATGTGTTTCGCAGTGACCTATCCTATTTTACACACTTACTAATCCATTTCATTTATGCGAAACACAAATGGTCCGACAGCCTGCATCAAAGGCACTTACTCAGAGCCTGTTGATGCCCCTAAAATTCTTAATCCCTTAACTCCTACTGAGCAGGAATTTATTAGCTGTATTAAATTTCTGGGTATTGATGAATTAATCTTTTCCTTAAAAATGACCCACAATTTGGCCCTGTATCACACTGATCTAAGTATTGACCAGGAGGAAAAGAATGCTCTTTTTAATTTGAAGGTTCTTTGGGAGGAGTTGGAGAAGCTTTGAGGTTTGGGGCTGTTCTTTGGGATGGCCCTTTGTTTAATTTTTAGGTTCGTTTATCAGGTAATCGACACAAGTGGAGGCTTGCGTCAGAGGGAGGCACTACCTTTGCAAAGATCTCGGTTAGCTTATGTATGATAGTATTTGTTGTCTTGTAGTTTGTGGATTATTTCAAAAGGACAAACCCTTTTTCGTTTTTATATTTTTCAAATTGAGGTAGCGGGTTGCATTTTGTTCCTACAACCCGAACAGCATACTTACCTGTATTTTTCCCCTTTTTATTTTCGCTTACGTTAGTTTTTTCCTGTGAAGCTAAAAAGACAATGTCTTGCGATGGTATAACCCAATAACTATCTATAAACTCTGAATATAGAACAAAAAAGTAGTTGTCACATTTTTCTCTTATAGTCAGCAATGGGAAATACCCACGGTTCTTTAAATCACAAGTATTACTTCTCGCCTTTATTTGGATGTCAAGGTATCTTCGGTTGTTAATCCGGATTACACAATCAATTCCTTTATCATCAACTAAGGTTGAATACACATCAAAGCCAAGTTCTAGCAACTTAGCAATAGCTTTATATTCCTGCCGTTTTCCATATGAAGCACTATCCCTAAATGACATTTGAAATCAAAACAAGTCATTAATGACTGATAGTAAATTCTGAGCATCCTGTTCATTAGTTGACGTCTTACTCACTTCATTTGTATCAATCATTTTATCTATAAATCGATTCTCATAATTAACGAATTCTCGTATCGCTGCATTTGTTCCTGGGGGAACTCTGTCAAAGGTCCTACATGCACATATACAAAGCAGGCAGTTATCGCTAGTTAATTCCTCCAGTCTGTCGTGAACAAGATCATAAGTATCCCCTGAACTTGTTACTCCCAACAACTTATCCTGTTTAGAAAATACAGCCAAAAAGTCGCCACCACTGTCTCGAAAATTACCTCGAACCAATTGAAATCCATTTTGTAAAAGGAGTTCATAAAGTATTCTAATTGCAGATGTTTTTCCTGAAGATGCTCTGCCTCTTAATGCAACTATTGTTCCCATATTTAAGCTTTTCAATGATTCGCTAGTAGGCATTAGCCACAACGGTTTGCAGATGACTTGTAGCGGTTTCGAAGCACTTTCCTGTCCACCGAAACCAAAACAGGCGACGAAGCGAAGCCTGGCAGCCATTTACCCGCCATAAACTATATGCGCTGTTGATAGCTGGTTTTATTTATTCAGTTTTACCATTATTCCATCACATAAGTTTTTTAAGTCATTTAGTTTAGGAACAATTTCTAATGATGCTTTATTATCTAGCCATTCTCGAGGTTCTCCCCAAAAGTCAGCTTTATGATATAAGTATTTCGGAAGTCCCTCTTTTAAGTCAGCTGCTACAGATTTATTTAAAGCAATGTGCCACAGTTTACTCAAGTCAGTATTGTCCACATAACCTTCATTTCTAATGAATTTTTTAGTTTCCAATATGGCTTGGTTTATTGAAGTCAGGGCTTCAGATAGTTTAGTCTTTTTTTCAACTGTGCCAAAATAATCTTGGTTTACTTTCTCCAGAATTCGAACAAATACTTCTTTAAAGCTTTCAACAAGTATTACCTTACCTATGACATCAACCATTTCGTTTCTTTTTAATTAATTGTGTTGTTTTGACTTGCTACCAACATCCAACTAAAATACGTATGCCCCCAGTTTATAGAAGGTGTGAAGTTTCCTTTTCGCAATGCCTTTCAAAGAGCTCAGTTCGAACATTCATTTTAGTGTTTGTTGTGCTTAGTTTATTTTCTTAAAGATTCCGGTAAAAGTTGATTGAGTTCCTTCTTACTGAAAGTCAATTCTTCATTCACATTCAGAGCTTTGGTAGCTTCTTGATATGCTTTTGAAATTGTTCTAGGTGAACCTTTGTAGATATTAAATAAATCATCTTGAAGTTCGTCTCGTTTATTTCGAATTTGTTCTACTGACAGTTTCTGAGCAGCCATATCCGTAAGTAACGAGAGATAACTTTCTCTAATATTCCATAAATTATTTGCTGCGGTTGAGTGTTTTTGAGCTATCTCTCCCAAGTCGTAATCCTTGGTATAAGTATTCAGCCCGAATAATAAAGCTGATAATATGGCAGAAATTAAACCGACCCAATAATTTTCACCAAAAACAGCAACCAAAATTCCAGTTGTTGTAGTTGCTGAAAGAACAATCTGAGTAATCTTTATTGCCTTATGTCTTTCCCATATAATATCGGCACACTTTTCTTGAGTTTTGTGCGACCAGACAACCCTTCCGTAAAGCTCTCGTATCTGTGAATCAAATACTTCAACTTGGGAATTTTGTTCCATAAATCTCTCTCCATTTAGTTTTGGAAGTATAATGGTAACCATCTGATTCGTTTTGAATTGCTTCCAATGAAATATTATAACATCTTTTAGCCTTGTATTCAAATTTTCCTTTTCTCCACACAAACTGGTTGGCCCCTGGGCTTAACCAGTATGATTGAGATTCACTTTGCTCACATAGAAATTTGAAGAAATCTCGACTCATCCAATCATAATAGATAAATGATTTGTCTTTATTCGCCCAAGCTTTCAAAAATTTATAAGCCAATGTGTCTATTAACAGTCCTCCCATGGGTACATCCCAAACCTGCTTCCAAGCACGAGCCATTCTACACAATCTTTTAAGATTTTTATTCCACAGGTTATTGGCAGATATCATTTCTGCTATTTCAGGTTTTGGGTTCGTAGTTCTCCAACTTCCTCCGCTGTTGGTATCTGGATAAGTAAAACTATCGTCAGTATTCACAAAGCAAGGCACTATTTCAAATGAGATTTTGTCTGTAAAATCAACCTTTACTACTTGACCATCGGCTCTCATGTATGTTTTATATGTATTCTGTATGCAGTTCTTCACCTCTTGAAGTAATGCTGATTGTCCATTCCCTATGTAATTATCAAATCTCATGTAATCCTCATAAGGAAGCCAAAATAGCATATCAATGTCACTCGTATGGATTTCTGTTCCTCGCCCATAAGAACCAACATATAAGCTATGACTGGTTTCAGACTCACTGTTCCAGTAGCATTTGTTCAATTGTTTTGTTATGCGCTTGTATCTATACGCAATGGAGTCCACTGTGTCATCTGACATTCTAAGATTATTGCAAAAGGTTTTGAAATTATCAGATACTGACATTGAATTTGATGGATCTAATTAAGTACAACACTGTTATATATAAAGGCATTACGCTTATTTCCCATATAGTTATCATTATCGATTACCTGATAAATAACCATATACCCATTTACAACTGCGTACAATCAGGTATCACAAACACTTGAATGTACTCAACTTACCAACACACCCTACCTAAACTTTCCCAGCGACACCAATTACTTTCCCAACAGCACAAATTCAAATACATACAAAATCTAAATCTAGCTTAACCCAATATCCCTGTCAATACCCAACCTTGGGTATTTTTTATAAAATCTGCCTTGAAATAGGCATAGAGCCTTTGAGGCCAAACACCCTCTGTCCCGATAGAAAAAATCGGGACATCTCCCTCAAGGGAGAAGTTAGTGTGTAGGTATTAGTCAGTTGAGAGGTCAGGTTTGGCTAGTGCTTTTAAGTTCGGGATTCCGGATATTTTCTCCGTTGCTCTGCGAAAATTCCGGAATGACGGTGCTATTTTTGATCTAACTTTACTAAATCCATTTTAATGTCGTCATCGAACAGCAGAAAAACTGAATGACTAAATATCTGAGCATCATTAATAAATTGGTATGAAAACTATAATTGGCTTCTTGACATTCTTACTGACTTTTCAGACTATCACAAATTCCGACAAACATGTTGGTAAGTGGACCGGAGAAGAAAGCGGAAAAATCATAAGCCTAACACTAGACAAAGAGGGTTTTGCTACTTTCGAAGTTGAAGGTCAAATCTTAGGTGGTAAATCATCGGAAAGGAAAGGAACTCAAGTCCAAATGACTTATGAGATTGACAGTTCGCAAACTCCACATTTTATTGATTTGATTATTACTGAGAAATCAACAGGCAATGAACAGGCTCGAATGTTAGGTATAATCGAATTCATTAATATCAACAAAATGAAGTTCGCAATAGGTAATAACCCAAACATCCGGCCGAATGATTTTAGCGAAAAATTCCTCCTCCTTGAGAGGAGTAGTATTCAAGAATCAGATTGATCAATAATTTGGTGCAAGTAAAATTGGCGCCTAACACCACCCAGCGTCAATCGTGACACTTGTTAGATATTACACAGGTCAGGTTCAGCAGGTCCTCTTAAATTCGGGATGCCTGATATTTTCTCCTTCCCAACGTATGTCATAGCTCAAAGCCTACCATTTTTCCTTATTAATACGTGTTATTTATCAAGGCATAAGAAATTTTCTCCACTGGATTGTAATCAAGCCTTTCCAATATTTTCTCCACTCGTTTTTTAAAATCTTCAATCTCTTCAATGGCCCGTTTAAGCTCTCTTTGAAATAGTGAAAAATCAAACTCATTTACTACCCTTTCCTTAGGAACGCTATCTTCTGTTAATTCAGAAAATTGGAGTTTATTGTTTAAAATTCTTAAATAGATCATAGGATGGCCAATCCAAACCTCTTTCCATTCAGAGGACGTTTCATTTATCACATCAATCCAGTTTTGATAATCACTTAAAGAAGAGCAACATTGAGGTTGTACAACGGGAACATCGTCAACAAAAATTACAAGTCCTCCGTCTAAAGGACATATATCTTCAACTTTTTCATTTTCAAGCTGTCCTTTTAATATTATTTCGAGGTTCCTATCAGATATTTTAGAAACTTCAATAAAGAAATAACCCAAAATGCAAGGCATTACAGCATCAATTCCAGAATCAGAAAGACTTTTTAGCCAATACTTATTCCATCCGTCTGCAAACTCCTTAGCAGTCCCATTGGG
>NZ_SMLW01000535.1:15722-17047 GCF_009711405.1 Fulvivirga kasyanovii
GGAATAACAACTAACTATTATTGACAAACCCCGAATGTAAGTAATTTACAGAAATTCATTTGTTGTTTTTGGGTTGGTCTTCCTTTATAAGGATACGCTAATTCAACACCTTCCCAACCATAAACCTCCAAATTTCACAAAATGCCCCACCTGCCACCTGTATTTTTTAATCAAAATAGATGCAAAAATTGTCAAAAATGTGTATCTATCTGAATATTTACTTTTATTTGGGCAGGGCTTTTTATTTCAAAAAAACTGAATATCAGTTTCTTATGGTGTTCTCAAAACTACATATCAGACCGCTACTGTTGCTCTAATAGTTTGTTTAACAGCATAATTTAAGTATATGTCGACGATCAGGAAAAATGTACATCGTGAAATAACTCCACTGGCGCCTCAGGATAGTTTTCTTGTATTTGAGCGGGTTAAGCAGCATTTTGATTTTCCCATTCATTTTCACCCTGAGTATGAGCTAAACTTCATTCATAATGGCAAGGGTTGCCGCAGGGTGGTTGGGGACAGCATGGAAGAGATCGATGATATTGAGCTGGTCATGGTCGGACCCAATTTAGAGCATGGCTGGGAAACTTATAAATGCCAGAGTCCGAGCATACATGAAATCACCATTCAGTTTCATAATGACCTTTTTGATGAAAAAATGCTCTCCAGGCAGATCTTCAAACCGATCAGGGATTTATTTAACAGGTCGAATCACGGCATATTGTTCTCTAATAAAATAGCAAAAGAGCTTATGCCAAGGATAGTCTCTCTATCCAAAATTGATAGCATTGATTACTTTCTGGAGCTTATCTCTATCCTTCAGGACCTGGCCAATTCCAGAAATCAAAGGTTGCTCTCCACCTATAGTTCGCGTAACTCTCAGTTTGAGAATAGTAAGCTGATCGAAAAGGTTTACACCTATATTCAGGAGAATTTTGACCGGAAAATAACCTTGACGGAAATTTCTGATCTGGTAAATATGAGCCCCGTCTCGTTTAATCGTTTCATAAAAAAGCGTACAGGAAAGACTTTTATTGAGTACACCAACGACACGCGGATAAGCTATGCCACCCGTTGGCTGATTGAAACTGACCTGAGTATCGGTGAGATTGGTTTTAAATGTGGGTTTAACAACATTGCCAATTTTAACCGGGTATTTAAAAAAGCTAAAAATTGCACTCCAAGTGAGTTTAGGGCTGAATTCCAGGGAATAAGAAGGGTTTTGTAGTTTTTTACTTCTGTATTAAGGTTTTATTCTCCGAATTTGTGCTTGTATGCAAGGGCGTGGT
Organism: Fulvivirga kasyanovii; assembly: GCF_009711405.1. Taxonomy (GTDB): domain Bacteria; phylum Bacteroidota; class Bacteroidia; order Cytophagales; family Cyclobacteriaceae; genus Fulvivirga; species Fulvivirga kasyanovii. The sequence goes on from NZ_SMLW01000535.1 coordinate 17,012, forward strand.
TTCTGTTGGCATATTTCACCTTCGTTTTTAACACTT
>NZ_SMLW01000591.1:0-366 GCF_009711405.1 Fulvivirga kasyanovii
AGATTAGGTTTAGGTTGATTAATGGTTTACGATTAATCATGAGCAGTCGGGAGGGGTCCTGACTGCTTTTTTTTTATACCCTTGTGAAGGACCAAGCCGGAAAGTCAGGGATCAAACGTTAAACCTGTGGAGTAAATGGATTGGGGAGTAAACAAGTAAAGTGAAACTTGCTACTGAAAATCAGTAAACCGAGCTTATTATTATATTATACGCCTTTGTCTACTGATTTTGCCGATTACTATCAACAACTGTCTGGCCGTAAAGAGGCGAAAAATCTGTGCCTCTGCAGCAATCCCACCTGATCCTAAACCAGCCCTAAGGGAAACACTTATATTTAAAATTACGGAAAATCCCTGATGTATAAGT
>NZ_SMLW01000591.1:409-2073 GCF_009711405.1 Fulvivirga kasyanovii
TGCGAAGCACTTATTAATAATAATAGTTTAGTTTAGGTTAATTAACGGTTTTCGGAAAACCGGGAAGCAGTCAGTAGGGATTCTGACTGCTTTTTTGTTTTTATACTTTTGGGGTCAAACCAAAAGCCAGTGGAGTAAACGGATTGGAAAATGAAACATGCAAAGGGGAGCTTGTTATTGCAAACCAGTAAACTGGGATCACGCGTAAAACCTGTGGAGGAAATGAATTGGAAAGTAAAACAAGTAACGTGAAACTTGTTGCTGAAAATCAGTAAACCGTGCTTATTGTTACATTTCACAAGTTTGCCAACTGCTTTTGCCTATTGCCTGTTTACAAGTGTCCGTCAAACACAGTAAAGAAATGTCAGAGCCCCTCAGAAAACAGCGTGATCTACCTACCCACATCATAAGTGATACTCGTATTTGTTAAAATAAGAAGTAACACTTATTAAACTTGTGGTACTTACAGCGAAATTTGCAGCAGAATTCAGAAAAAACCAACCATTAGAGTACTGCCGATTACCAGCATTAGGCTTTGGCTATATTCTACTTAAAAGTTCACTGACATGATGCAGTTGATTTCCGCTAAGCAGAAAAAAAACAGAACCGTTCATTTATGCGAAGATTGTTCAATAGCATTAGGCACTTCGAACGAAGCCTTCATGTGGATTGACGAAAACGGAAGAATTGATTTTGCAAACCAGGTTGTTGCCCGGATTTCGCACTATACTGCAGGCGAGCTTAAAGGCATGTCTGTTTTTGAGTTAGCCCAGGATTTAAGCCCCTCGTTATGGAGCAGATATTGGGATAATATAAAACTTACAGGACAGATGGATATAGAATGCAATCTGATATCCAAAGACGGTAGTCTGGCACCAGTGACAATCAAACTGCATAAAAGTACACAAAACCCCTCAATGGCCAGCGCTATCATTAAGATATCCCAAAATTCTTTGGATGAACATACACGCCTTAAACGGGTAAGTTACGAATATGACAGATTGCTATACCGGACATCACATGACCTCCGGGCGCCAATATCTACCGTACTGGGCCTGATCAACCTTTTGAAGAAAGATGAAGGGGCAAACCAGAAAGAATACCTCGACCTGATTGAAGAAACTATGTCCCGGCAACAAATGCTCATGAAGGATATTAATCACCTTGCGCTGATAGGTTCGGCTGAAGTGAAAATGGAGAAAATTGACTTTCACGCACTGCTTAATGATGTGTTGAATACATTTGAAGAAGATTCCCGGAAGAAAGGTGTAAAGTGGAGTTTTAACTTTAAGCTAAATACTCCTTTTTACTCCGATTACAGTCTGCTTACAAAGATCCTTATTCCAGTTGTAGACAACGCAATCCGTTATAACAGTGGAGATTCCCCTACGGTGAAGATAACTGTTGAATCCAAAAGGGAAAAGGTCATTATTTCCATACAAGACAATGGCATTGGTATAAGGCCGGAAATGTCTAAGAGTATATTTGAAATGTTTTTTAGAGGGGCAGAAACCTCAAAAGGCTCAGGCTTAGGATTATATCTGGCACTGATAACGGCCAATAAGCTAAAAGGCAATGTGATTTTAGCTCCCTCTGAGGAGCCCGGTGCTACCTTTAAGGTAGAAATACCCAATATTTCTTATTCAGAATTCGCTCAGTCACCT
>NZ_SMLW01000591.1:2336-15012 GCF_009711405.1 Fulvivirga kasyanovii
TAGTTTCTTTCTCTTTATGAGCACATCCCTGCCTGCCTGGCATGGTCACGCTGATGTTAGGGCTATAGATTCGCTCAATAACTTAGCGATACAGTATTCGGATGCATACCAGCTCAAAGAGGCATTGTCATTGGCGGAGAAAGCCGATTCATTATCTGGTGAGTTTCAATACCGGGAAGGTACAGCATTGTCGCAACTGATCATAGGTGTAGTGCTTGGCAGACAGAACCACTATAAAGAAGCGCTTGGACACCTGGAAAAAAGCATGGCCGAGTATGAGGATCTTCACGATTTTAAAGGTATAATTCGTGCCATCAATGAGAGGGGTGTGATTTTCTGGGGGATAGGTGAATATGACAAATATCTTGAGGAGCACCTGGAAAGTCTGAAGCTGAGCCAAAAGATCAATTATGAGCCGGGCATAATAGACTCTTATATATCGCTGGGAAGCACTTACGATATTTTAGGGAATTTTGAAGAAGCCGTTTTTTATTACCACAAAGCGCAAAACCTGGCGTCTGAAACAGATGATTTCACCAAACTTTCCCTCGTATATAACCAGTTGGGTAAGTTGTACAGTGACCATGACCGCTATGATTCTGCCAAAGTATATTTTAGCCTGTCGCGAGGACTGGCCGTGGAAGAGCATGATATTAACGGGCAGGCCCGATCCATACATTCACTGGGAGAGCTTTATTATAAGCAGGGAGAATATGACAGGGCCCTTGAAAATTATTTTACAGCCCAAAAGCTGGTGGATGAAATTGACAATGAGCGTGCTGAGGCTATTATAAATAATAGTATTGGCATAACTTATTTTAAAATGGGAGATAATGACTCCGCCATTAAATACCTCAAAAAAGGAGTAGAGCAAGGCCGTACAGTAGGAATAATAGTCAATGAATCCGAGGCAGCCGAGCTGTTGAGCCGGATCTATCAATCCGAAGGTGATTATGAGCAGGCCCTGATCTATTATCAGTACTTTAAAAAGTTGAGCGATGAGCTTAATCATAGCCGCAAGGTAGGTGAGTTGGCCCGCCTGGAAATGAAATATCATTATGATAAAGAGAAACAAGAGGTGCTTTTTGAGAAAGAACAGGAGAACCTGCTCAACCTGGCCCGGATTGAGGAGCAAAGAGGCTGGTTGTACCTTTCGATTGGCGGGGTGGTTATTTTGCTACTTGTTTCCGTTTTTATTTTTATATACCACAGGCTAAAACAGCGTACCACGAAAGACCTGCTCATTCAGCGGCAGCTCAAAATAGAAAAGCTCAACAATGAGATGGAAGAGCTGATATACCGGACCAGTCATGATCTTAAAGCCCCAATAGCAACCATATTGGGTATCACCAACCTCGTGTCCAGAACCGCCACCCCGGAGCAGTTGCCCTATTTTGAAATGATTGAAGGTACGATCCGCAAACAGGAAAAAGTGATCAGGGATATTGCAGATATCTCTAAAAATGAAAACCTGCGGGTGGTCAGGGAGAAGATTGACTTCGAAGAACTGATCAATGATGCCGTAGCTACCTATAAAAATGGTTATGAAGACATAGAGGTGCGGGTCAATCTGGATCAAAAAGCCATTTTTTATTCTGATAAAGAGCGCGTTAAGATCATAATCAATAACCTCGTGTCCAACGCCATTACTTTCAGGGACCTTCATAAGGAAGAAAAGCCATGGGTGGAGATCACCGTTGAAGGCAATGAAAACGAATGCCTGATCAAAGTAAGCGACAATGGTGTCGGTATTGAAAGGGTATTTCAAAAGCGTGTTTATGATATGTTCTTTAGAGGAGAAGAGCTTTCCACAGGGTCAGGTCTGGGCTTGTATGTCACAAAGAACATTGTTCAGAAGCTGAGAGGCACCATTGACCTTGAAAGCGAGAAAAAAATAGGTACCTCTTTCAAAATACTCCTGCCCAATCTACACTAGCAGCTTTGTGCGCATAAATACTTGTTTTCTCAAAATATGTCTATTTTAGGGGAAGAGAATAGGCGAGTTTATGCAAAAGTATTTATGTTTATTTATTTTGACTATAGCACCTTTTGTGGTGTGTGGTCAAAAGCAGGTATTGGATAATAACCCTCCGGCTATGGATTGGAGGCAGATCAATACACCAGGGTTTCGGGTGATATTCCCTCATGGATATAGCAAAGAGGCCCAGCGGGTAGCTAATACACTGGAGCATGTGAGAATGGCTGAAACCGAATCTATGGGGGAGGATGCCCCACGAAAGATATCACTCATCCTGCAAAACCAGAATTCCGTTTCCAACGGGTTTGTGACCCTCGGCCCGCGAAGATCAGAGTTTTATACCATGCCACCGCAGGATTATAACTTTATAGGTACTAACCGCTGGCTGGACCTGCTTGCCGTGCATGAATACCGGCATATTGTGCAATTCCAACAAAGCAAAACCGGCTGGAACAAGTTTTTCTATTATCTGTTCGGAGAAAATACTCAGGCAGGGATGGCTTTTTCTGCGGCGCCACCCTGGTTTTGGGAGGGTGATGCTACAGCCATAGAAACCAGCTTCACGCACAGCGGAAGAGGCCGGATACCATCGTTTAATAGAGTATTTAGGGCCAACCTGCTGGAAGGTAAGCGCTTCAACTATCATAAGCAGCACCTCAGATCGTATAAGGATTACATACCTAACCACTATGTATTAGGCTATCATTTTGTAACCCATTTAAGAAGAAGGACCAATGACCCTGACATCTGGGGGAAAGTTTCAAACAGTGCGTTCTCGTGGCCTTTCATACCTTTTACTTTCTCCAATGCCTTAAAAAGACATACAGGCACCTATTTGGTGAAGAATTACGATATGATGATGAATGAACTGGATAGTGTTTGGACTAAACAGTTGCAAGGGCTGGAGACCACACGGTTTGAGCCGGTTAATGAACGAAGATCCAAAGCCTTTACGGATTATAGTTTTCCTCAGATACTTGATAATGGCAAGTTGGTAGCATTAAAATCTGGCATAGGAGATATCCAGCAGTTTGTTTATATCGGTGCCGATGGGGAAGATGAGAAAGTGTTCGTTCCCGGAATCATGAATGAAAGTGGTATGCTTTCCTCTGCCAAAAATAAGGTAGTTTGGAACGAAATCCATTTTGATCCGCGCTGGAGGGTTCGTACTTATTCCGTGATCAAAGCATTTGACTTTGAAACAGAAAAACTTAAGGTAATCACCCATAAGACGAGGTACGGCGGAGCGGCTATATCCCCTGATGCCGGCCGCATCGTGACCGTGCTGACTACAGAAGACCAGAATACATACCTTGTTATATTGGATTATGATACCGGTCAGGAAATCAAGCGTTTTGATAACCCTGAAAATGCATTTTATTCCATGGCAAGGTGGTCAGATGACGGTGAGCGCATTGTAGCATTGAAAACAACCGAAGCGGGCCGTTCTGTTGTAGCATTCAATGTCAATTCCGGGGCTGAGCAGACACTTGTGCCTGCAAGCTACGAGAATAAGGGACACCCTGTTTTATACAAGAATATGCTTTTCTACAACTCACCCTTGAGTGGTATTGACAATATTTATATGTATGATTTGGAATCAGGCGAGTATTACCAGGTCACCAGCAGTAAATATGGTGCTTATAATCCTGAAATATCCAATGCCGGTGATTTTGTCTATTATAACGACCATACGGTTAATGGCCTGGATGTGGTAAGAATACCTTTGGATAAGTCTGGTTGGAGGCTGCTCACGGCGGTTGAAGATCGTTCGGTGAAATATTATCAGCCTGTGGTGGAGCAGGAGGGGCATGAGGATATCCTGAACAGTGTGCCTGCTACCGAGTATCCTGAAAAGAAATACAGCAGGCTTGGTCATATCATTAACCTTCATAGCTGGGGGCCTTATGCCAGTACTGACCTTAACAGCGCTCAGTTTGGTGTATTTTCGCAAGATGTACTGAGTACTACCGCCATTTCCCTTGGCTATCAATACGATGCTGTTGAAGAGACCGGGTTTGGTTATGTCAACGTCAGTTACCAGGGCTTTTATCCTATCATTGACCTCCAGGTATCAAAAGGATCACGATCAACGGAAGAAGCAGTTACCAATGAAAACAACCAGGTGGAAGATGTGACGTTTAACTGGGACGAAACTTCTGTAGATGTGGGCTTAAGATTACCACTATTATTGACAAGGTCTAAATACCACCGGGAACTATCACTAGAAAATGAGGTGGGCATAACCAAAGTGGAAAACTTCAATCAGAATTTCAGGTTCCTTGATCAACAGTCCGACGGAGATCTGTACACCAATGTAGCCACTGTTAACTACTTTAACCTGCTTAAGCAAAGCATCAGGGATATAAATAGTAAGTGGGGGCAATCCTTTGCTGGTAGCTATACCAGCTCTCCGTTTGGGGGCGATTATGATGCCGGACAATTGGCCTTGCGCGGTACCCTTTATTTTCCTGGCCTATTTAAACATCATTCGTTTTACCTGCGTGGGGCCTACCAGCATAAGTCCTGGAAGCTTGATACCCTGAACAATGACACTTACTTATTATCCAACCAGATCCCCTTGCCCAGAGGTTACTCGCATAGCACCTGGGAAGACTTTTTCGCTGCATCGGCAAACTACACTCTACCTTTGTGGTACCCGGATATTGCTCTCGGACCATTGTTAAACCTCAAAAGGATAAGGACAAATCTCTTTTATGACTACGGTTATTCTGAAATTGACCTGGTCAATCAGGCCCAGCGGGTAAGGTTACAGCGTGAAGATACCTACCACTCAGTGGGGGCGGATGTACTTTTTGATGTAAATTTTTTACGTTTTCCGGCTGATATTGCCCTGGGTTTCAGATTTTCTTATGCCGAACCTAATAATTTTAAATCAGGAGGTAGTAAATTTGAGTTCCTGATTTCAAATATCAGCTTTTAGGAAGAACATAATTTTTAGAAACACATTATTTGAATAAAGGGATATTAAGACCTATTTTTGACAACTAAATTTTTAATACACACTTATGGCTGAAGTAATACGTATGCCTAAAATGAGCGATACCATGGAAGAAGGTGTTATCGCGTCATGGCTGGTTAAAGAAGGAGACAAAATCAAATCCGGTGATATATTAGCAGAAGTAGAAACAGATAAGGCTACTATGGAGCTGGAGTCTTATGAAGACGGTACGCTATTGCATATAGGTGTGAAGGAAAAGGAATCGGTACCTGTTGATGGTGTTATAGCTATAATAGGTGACGAAGGGGAAGATATAAGTGAGTTGCTTAAAGAGGCTAAAAGCGGTGGAAGCTCCAATGGAGCAGATAAAAAAGAAGAGAAGCAGGAAGCACCCGAAGAAGAAGTAGAGGAGGTGGACGCTTCTGATGTAAACGCTACTTTGATCACCATGCCTAAGATGAGTGATACCATGACAGAAGGCACCATTGCCTCATGGTTAAAGAAAGAAGGTGATCAGGTAAGTGCAGGTGATATACTTGCCGAAGTAGAGACTGATAAGGCCACCATGGAGCTGGAAGCTTACGAAGATGGTACGCTTCTGTATATTGGAGTTAAAGAGGGTAATGCTGTGGAGGTTGATGGTGTGATAGCCGTTATCGGTGAAAAAGGTGCTGATTACGAAAAACTGCTAAAATCCCATAAAGCCAAGCAACAATCAGGATCAGACGCCGGAGAGAAAAAAGAAACAAAACCTGCACCTTCCGAAGAAAAAGCTGAAAAGAAGGAAAGCACAACAGATGCTAAGGTTTCTTCTACTACCGAAGGTGGCAGAGTGAAGGCCTCTCCTCTGGCTAAAAAGATGGCTGAGGAAAAAGGTTACGATATTAGAAAGATCAAAGGTTCCGGAGATAACGGACGAATTGTGAAAAAGGATGTGGAGGAGTACACTCCTGCCACTGAAGTTGTGCAGCAGGCTGCAGAAGAAAAAGGAACATCTTTCAACATACCACAAGTGGTAGGCGAGGAGAGCTACGAAGAGGTAAGTGTCTCTCAAATGAGAAAGACTATTGGAAAGAGACTTTCTGAAAGCAAGTTTACCGCACCTCATTTTTATATTACCATGGAGATCAACATGGACAAGGCCATAGAAGCCAGAAAGTCCATGAACGAGTTCTCTCCAGTGAAAATAAGCTTTAATGATCTCGTTATTAAAGCGGTAGCCGCCGCGTTGAGACAGCACCCTAAAGTAAACTCTTCGTGGTTAGGTGATAAGATCAGGTACAACAAGCACATTCATATTGGTGTTGCCGTAGCTGTAGACGAGGGATTACTTGTTCCTGTAGTAAGATTTGCCGATAACAAATCCTTGTCGCATATCTCAGCAGAAGTAAAACAACTGGCAGAAAAAGCACATAGCAAAAAGCTGCAGCCATCAGATTGGGAAGGCAATACCTTTACTATTTCCAATCTGGGTATGTTCGGTGTGGAAGAGTTTACAGCCATTATTAATCCACCGGATGCATGTATCTTGGCAGTTGGTGGTATTAAAGAAACTGCTGTTGTTAAAAATGGTCAGCTTGTGCCAGGCAACGTAATGAAAGTAACTTTATCATCAGACCACCGAGTGGTAGACGGAGCCTTGGGAGCAGCATTCCTTCAGACATTGAAAGGATTGCTCGAAAACCCCGTCAGGATACTGGTATAATATAGAAAAGCAAACAATATACCCTGGCAGTTTTGTTAATTGTCAGGGTTATTTATTTAATCTGATTTGTAATAAATATTTACTGCTCTTGTTATATCGCGGGAGCTGATACTAAAAAGAAGCATACATGGGAATGACTAAAGTAAGATCAACAACCGTATTAGCGATTATACATAACGGAGAAGTAGCCATAGGTGCCGATGGTCAGGCTACCATGGGCAACTATGTAGCCAAAAGCAATGTAAAGAAGATTAGGAAACTGCAAGATGGGAAAATAGTGACAGGATTTGCAGGTTCTACGGCCGATGCCTTTACCCTTCTGGAGAGGTTTGATGAAAAGCTTAACAGTTACGGCGGTAATATGAAGCGTGCGGCTATAGAGTTGGCTAAAGACTGGCGTACGGACCGTTACCTCAGAAAGCTGGAGGCAATGTTGATCACCGCAGATAAAAATGAAGTATTGGTTGTGTCAGGTACTGGCGACGTACTTGAGCCTGATAATAATGTTGCAGCTATAGGATCAGGAGCCATGTATGCCCAGTCAGCAGCGCTTGCTCTGAAAAAGCATGCACAAGGCCTTTCTGCAGAAGATATGGTAAGGGAAAGCTTAAATATAGCTGCCGATATTTGTATCTATACAAACCATAACCTGGTGATTGAAACTATAAAAGATTAACTATGTTAACTATCTATCATAATCCCAGATGCAGGAAGAGCCGTGAAACTTTAGGTATAATTGAAGATTCCGGTGCAATGGTTCAGGTAGTAGAATACCTTAAAACCCCACCTGCAAAAGGCGATTTAAAACAGATCATTGAAAAGCTCGGCATCAAACCAGAAGACCTGATAAGAAAGGGAGAGGCTATTTATAAAGAAAAGTATAAAGGTAAGACCCTTACCGATGATGAGTGGATATATGCCATGGAGGAAAACCCGATCCTCATCGAAAGGCCGATTGTTGTAAAAGATAATAAGGCCGTTATAGGCCGTCCACCGGAAAACGTAAAGGAACTGATATAGCCGGATGGCTATTGCTGCTTATCCAGCAAGTCAATAGCCTCCCTTATGATTTTGCATGCCTCCCTTATTTCATCGTTTGTAATGTTTATGGGAGGCGCTATCCTGAAACTATTAGGGCAGGAGAGGAACCAGAAACATATCACGCCATTTTTAAGGCATTCCTGCACGATAAAAGCAACCTCTTCACTCGTTTCGAACTCAAACGCAAATAAAAGCCCTTTTCGTCTGATATCTTTAATCCTGCTATGTTGTAGCAGTTGCTCAAAGAGCAATCCTTTTTCCTCTACCTGCTCGAGTAGCTTTTCGTCTTCAATTACCTGAAGGGTAGCGAGAGCCGCAGCACAACATACCGGATTACCGCCAAAAGTTGTGATGTGGCCGAGCATGGGGCTATGTGTAAGACACTGCATCATGTCGTATGAGGAGATGAAGGTGCCAATAGGTAAACCACCTCCCAGAGCTTTGGCAGAGGTAAGAATGTCTGGTGCTACATCAAAATGTTCAAAAGCAAACATTTTTCCCGTTCGCCCGATGCCGGTTTGTATTTCGTCAAAAATGAGAAGGGTGCCGGTTTCATCACACTTTGCCCTTAAAGCTTTCATGTATTCCGGGGAAGGTACCCTGACCCCGGCATCACCCTGAATGGTCTCAATAATAACTCCGGCCGTTCTTGTGGTGATCTGATCAAGGTCAGCCAAGCTGTTAAAGTTTATAAACCTGACATCCGGCAGCAGAGGCCTGAAGGCATATTTTTTTACCTCATTGCCAGATACGCTCATGGAGCCATGAGTGCTGCCGTGGTATGACCGTCGGCATGAAATAATCTCAGTCCTTCCAGTGTACCGCTTGGCCAGCTTTAGTGCGCCCTCGTTGGCCTCAGTGCCACTGTTGACAAAGTAGCAGCAATTCAGGTTGTCAGGCAGTAAGCTCACCAGCTTTTCAGCCAGCTCGTTAGGAGAGGATTGCACAAATTCACCATAAACCATTACATGCAGGTGTTTGTCAAGCTGTTCTTTAATAGCCTTTACTACCTGGGGGTGTCTGTGCCCAATGTTGCTTACTCCAACGCCGGAGATCAAGTCCATATATGCCTTACCTTCAGGGCTATATAGGTATAGTCCCTCCCCACGTTCAACGTCTATTAGAAAGGGACTGCCAGTAGTTTGTGCAATGTGTTTTAAGAAAACCGAATGACTGAAATTCATGATGTAAAGCTAAATCATTATCAATATTAGTCAGCCATAGACATGATATAACTTACAATATTATCGTAAAAATATGCTCAATTATTGTCGGGAAGGCTTGAAATGATTTGAGTGCTTAAAAAACTTTGAAGTCAACTCTTCGGTTTTTCTGGCGGCCTTCTTCGGTAGTGTTGTCAAATGCGGATTTCTCTTCACCATAACCAACCACGGAAATCCTGTCATCCGGCACCCCCATGTCATGCATGAGTTGCCGGATCTTCTCTACTCTTTGTATGGAGAGCTTAACGTTGTAGTCATCTTTGCCATCGCTATCTGTATGCCCTTCAATGAGGATCATCCGGCCCTGCAGAGCGTATTCCACGGCTATCAGGAAGGGTTCCATATCTACTACGGAGAACTCCGCATCGTCATAAATAAAGTACAGGGGCTCCAGTTCTATAGGCTCTCCATCTTTATGCGTTTGAAGTTTAGTCTCTACCTTTTTGCGTATTTCCTCATGTTTTGCAGAAGTTGGCTTTGGAATATTATTTTTTTCCAGCACCTGATCTTCTTTGTCATGCTTCTCTGCAATAGTCTGCTCTTCAAAAGATTTTTCTTCGGGTTCTTTTTTAACAACCGGTTGTGGTTTTGGCTTTACCGGTGGTGGTGGGGTATCATTAGGGTCTACCTCGGCCATTGGTTTTGATTTGGACTTTGGAGTGCCAAATAAGGAGGCCAGAAATGATTGATTATCCTTATGCTTAGGTTTGCTATATTTCTTTTTGAATAATTGAAAGCACTGCTTATCCGCCTTTTTTGCGGGAGTATAACGTGACTTGTAAAATGCTTTGGTGTGTTTACTTTTCTTTCTCTGTCCTTCTGCATTCGGAGAAAAAACCAGAAGCAATAAGAATAAACCAAAGCAAATAACCCTAAACCTGACCAACTCAACAAAACCCATTTTTGATCTATTTTTTTGCCATAAAAGCAATTTGTAATATTTTGAATAGGATGTCAACTCGTATAGCTGAATTTTGTATCCCATTCAGTATAATATACAAATAAAACTTAAATTGTAACCAGTAAAATGGTGTTTTTTAAGTTTCTAATCCTATTAGGTGGTCAGATTTGAGTGTAAGTTTTTTAATGAAAAATGCTTTTTGTAATCAGTTCTCCTTAACAATCAGCTTGATAAATTCCTGAATATCGTCGTTGGGCACAGTTACTGACAAATGGTACTGCATGATCTTCCAGCCCGCTTTCGTCTTTTTTAATACTCCTGATCCACGGCAAACACCCATCCAGGTATCAAGAAGCTCAGAAAACCATATTATTTCACCATTTTCTGAGAAGTTCAACTGCCGATCGTAAGGTTTGAAGTCCCAGGCTTTGCCTTTGTCAAAGTAAGGTTTGGAGAAATCCCAAAAGGATTCTTTGTCCCACCTTTCGGTCGCATCAGTGCCTATATAAATGCCATCTTCGGCAATACTGCCAAAGAAAACCTCTGCGTTGGCTTCTGCAGCAGCTCTATGCCAGTCATCAAGAAAACTATTGACGGCTTCCTTTTCCTGGGCTATACCAGTGATAGTGCAGCCCAATAAAATAATGATCATAATTCGTTTCATGAGTGATTGTTTAAGTCTCTAACCTTTATCAGTTTTCAATTTAGCGCTTTTTTGGAATAAAATAATATGCCGTAAACACACTTAACCCGGCTAAAATACATGCTATAAGTGCAGACTGCCTGAAGGTTTCTATGAATGACAGTTTTACGGCGCTGTTTATAATCTGTTTCTCCTCTTTTGTGGTGCCTTCCGGTGGCCGGGCCTCAGCCAGCTTGGGAATTTCTTCATTCAGTTGTTTTTGTAAAGGCCCGGAAAGCTCTAGTTGTGCGGTGTTCTCCTGAAAACTACTCTTGAAGGTGATAACGCCAAAAGCTCCCATGATGGCAATAGCCAGTACCCCCGCTGTTCTGGCTATGGTATTGTTAATGCCGGAAGCCGACCCTGTTTTATCCTGAGGCACTGCATTCATTACAGCAGTGGTTAGAGGAGCAACGGTTAATCCCATGCCAATACCTATGGTAAGTATGGCGGGAAAAAAGGTTTCCCAAAAATCTGACGGGCCTGCAGTGATCCCTGGTATGGAAAATAAATAGAAGCCAATAGCAGTGACCATTGATCCTATAATTAAAGGTGTTCTGGCACCTATCTTATCAGCAAGGTGCCCTGACCACCGTGATAGAAAAGCGATTAGCAGGCCAAAAGGGAGCATAACCAACCCAGCAATTTCTGCCGGATACCCCTGGACCTGGATCAGGTTTAAAGGGAAAAAGAACAGAAAGCCACCCAGTGCTGCATAGATAAAAAGAGTGATAGTGTTTGTGCTGCTAAAAGTCTTAGACCTAAATAATGATAAAGACATCATGGGACTTGATGCTTTCTTTTCCCGCAATACAAATACGATTAGTAATAAGAATCCAGCCAGCAGGGATACGAAAATCCTGGGAGTATTGAACCCATAATTAGGCGCTTCTATAAAGCCGTAAGTCAGGCATGCAAGAGCCAGTGTGGCAAAAAGGGCCCCGAGGTTATCACTTTTATAGGCATGGACATCTCTGCTTTCAGGAACCTTTCTTAGAAAAAACAGTGCGATAACAGCCAATGGAATATTGATGAAAAAGACTAATCTCCACAGGCCCATACCCGCGAGCCATCCTCCAAGGGCCGGGCCAAATACCGTAGTCATTGCACTAAACATTGACCAGGTGCCGATAGCTTTGCCGCGCTCTTCCTTAGGAAACAATGCGGAAATAATGGATAGACTTCCCGGTACCATTAAAGCGCCACCAATACCCTGTAAGCTTCTTGACAGAATGAGCATAGTGGAAGAAGTTGACAACCCACAAAGGACAGAGGCTATGGAAAACAAAATAATACCCCCAATAAAAACCTTCTTTCTTCCATACCTGTCGCCTAAAGAACCTCCGGTGAGCAATAGGGCTGATAGGAACAATGCATAACTATTGATCACCCATAGGAGGGAAGATCCTTTCATGTCAAGGTCACTCTGTAAGGCAGGAAGGGCAACGTTAAGTGCGGTTGAATCTATAAAGGCCATGCTAGAGGCCATTATAGTGGCTATTAGTGTCGCTTTTTGCTGAGTATTAGATAGCATAAAGCGATATTAATAAAAAAGAGCGCCATTCGGCGCCCTTTTTGTTTTAATTTTTAAGTTCAGTCAGGGTTTTCTTTTCCTTAGTCTTTAAATCGTAAACATAAGTGAAATCGTCCTGGCTCTGACCTTCCCGCATGATCCCGGGAATCATTACAATTTTTATTGCATGATCGTTGTAAAAGCTGACTGATCCGTTATCCAGTGCATCTTCATACACCACCTTGTCAGCTTTAAGGTCATGAACAATATATTTAATATTATTCTGAGGCTGCTTTGCCGTCCCTTTGGTCTCAACGTAGCTCAGCACGTAAGAAGAATCAGAACTGAAAACATGTTCAATTTTTCCGCTGAGCTTTTCCTCAGATACTGATTTATAATTTGAGGATTGTGTTTTCCCATTGACACAAGCCAGGGAAAACACAAGTCCAAATATGATTAAGCTATTTATAATTTTCATTAACACTTATCTATGTTTTTGAATATTGAGTTTAACACTTTCCGATTTTCCGGTCAACTCCAGAATATACTGACCAGGCTGCAAGAAAGAAAGCATAACCACTTCATTTTGGAAAACGATATCCTTGGCCAAAACAACCTGGCCCATCAGGTTATAGATCGTAATCCTGCTGAATCGGCCATCCTGTTTAATA
>NZ_SMLW01000591.1:15022-24055 GCF_009711405.1 Fulvivirga kasyanovii
ATCTTCGATACCGAGGACTGTTGCATCGTGTGCTTCGGATAATACCGAACACCCATCAACAGTAGTCATAACTGTATATTTACCGTAAGCGCGAGGCTCATATGTTTGATCAGTAGCACCAGTAATAACTTTTCCGTCTAAAAGCCATTGATAGCTATCAGCTTGAGAAGCTCTAAGGACAAACCCGTTTTCTACTGTTATTTTAGGAGAATGATTTGTTGTTATAATAAGGTCGCTGGATGTGCTTTGTTCGCCATTGATCTCTCCGTCTACCGTCAAAGTTACAGTTTTTGTGCCTGGAGAACCATAGGTTACCTCATGTGGGCCTTCCCCTGTTGCAGTGGCGGGCACGGCATCAGCCCCAAAGTTCCAGGTATAAGATAGTATGTCCCCTGAAGAGCTGTTGGTAAAAGTTATGGATGTATTGTCTCCACAACTATTGTTTTCTTCAGGAGTATAAACAAAGGCTGCAGTCGCTTCTATTTTACGTGTGATCTGAAAATTATCAATTGCAATACCTACATCGGTGACATAGCTATCAGCAATAAAACTTAACCTGAACCCTACTCTGTCTGTACCTGCAAAATCTGATACATCAGTACTCTTTAGTGAAAAATCACCGCCGGTATTTCCGCTGAATATAGGAAGCCCCTTACCGAATATTGAATATTCTTCAGCACTTGTGGTATACCATCCATCTATTATCTGGCTGTTTAAAAGCAGCCAATTTCTTCCACTATCCAAGGTATATTCGACAATTAAGCCATCCCATCCTTCCTCTAATTGATAATTGGTTTGGAAAGATAAGGTGTAGTGGGCTTCTTGTGAAAAATCAAAGTGGGGTGAATAAAGTATGGCATACGTATCATTTGCATACTGATCTTCAGTAATACCAATTACCCATGAGTTGTCCCCACTTGCTGTTCCGTCCTTACCTTCAACAGCAGATTTGCCTCTTTCAAAAGGCGTACCTCTTACGTTGTCTACAGTAAAGTCTTTAGGCGAAGTTTCAAAATCGCCACCATCTTCCAATGAATAGTCACCATCTTGATTAGGCATAACCCTGATATAGTCAGTTTGTGTTTTTGATTTTTGCCCTCCATTCACAGTAAGTGAGACGCTGTAAGTTCCTGAAGTTGCATAGCTGTGAGATGGGTTTGCCTCTGTACTTGTTGTTCCATCACCAAAATCCCATAGGTAAGTATTGTTTTTTCCTGTAGTGAAATTAGTGAAACCAATTTCACTACCGATATATGTAAGTAATTTATTAGCCTCAAAGCCGGTATAGATATCATTGCTTAAGGCATTTGTAGTAAATAATCCACGTCCAAAAGTGGCAACAACTACTTGCTGGTCAGACTCCCTGTATTGAAGCATGTTACATTTTACATTTGCAAGTCCTTCAACAGTAGGTGCCCATTCAGGTGAGCTGTCGGTGATGTTGTCTGTTGACCAAATTCCAAATTCAGTGGCTAATAAAACTTCGTTTCTGTTCAAGGGGTTGTATAATGCCCACCTTATTGGCATATCAGGAAGATTACCCTCTTTATCGTTCCATGTGGTTCCCCCATCTGTAGTTTCCCATACAGATACTACACCATATGACGACAATGTTACAAGCAGTTGGTCGTCGGATGCACCAATTTCAATGGATGATACATAAGCATCGACAGGAAGTTTGTTGTCGTCAATTCTCGTAACCTCAGGCGTTGTATTCGCATTATCAACAAGGTATACCTGTCCTAGCGAGTTACCCACAAAGATTCTATTGTCTGTATATGGAGAAACTCTGATGTGGGAAAGTCTGTCACCTCCAATATTAAGTTCTTTAGGCTCTTTACCTACTGTACTTCCGGATATATTGCTGTATACGACCATTGAATCAGCTGAATAGCCGGCATATAGTATATCTGCATTATCATCGTAGTCAGCAGGGTTTATGAAACGACCATGGCTTTGGTCAGATGAAAATTCTGAAAAACTTTTTCCTCCGTCAAGGGAACGAGAGTAAACATTATACACATAGCTGGAGATCATGATATTAGAGTTGTCCTGATCAATGAAAGCGAATGCACCATCGCCTCCCGTTACCTCTTGTGTGGAATTGATACCTAAACCACTGAATTTTTGCATTCCGTTATCTTGTGCTCCAGCTAAATAGGTATTTGATACCTCCTCGTTAACTGTTGCACATGAGTAGAATAGTGCTGTGTTATATCCATTAACCATTTCAACAAAATCAGGCGTCTCTGCATCCAGCGAGCTACTATAATAGACCCCTCCGTCATTTCCAAATATTGCAGTATTAGAATCTTTAAAAACCATAGCATGCTGATCGGCATGTACATAATCAGCGCAGCCACCTGTCCAATAAGAAATTAATTGCCAGGTTGCTCCCCCATCAAGAGATCTATGGAGGTCAATTCCTCCTACAATAAGATGATCGGGGTTGTCCGGATAAACGCCCAATATCAGGTCAAAGAACGCTTGTCCTCTTGTGAAGTCAGCGGAAGATTGAGAACAATCTTGATTAGTATAATTAGGCATTGTTACATCTGTCCAGGTGCTCCCTCCGTCCGTGGTTTTCTTGAAGTAGCCAACTTGAACGTAATTACTTCCTTCAGCTACGGCATAGAGCGTATTGGGGTCAGAAGGTGCTGATGCCAACTCAACTCTGTAATTGTTTTCTCCGTCAAGTATATTGTTCCACGTATCACCATTATCAACGGACTTGTATATATTGCCAGAATAGTCACTTGCGTAAATTGTGCCGTCGCTGGCCAAATCAATATCTGTAATAGTTTCTTCCAACGTATTACTCCATGTGTTTCCACCATCTTCTGATATTTCAATACCTCCCCATGTGCCTGCAATAACTCTGGATGAAGAAGTGACTACTATTTTTTGAGTGTAACGGAAGCCTAAACTAGATTGAGGGTCTGTACTAGTCAGATGACTCCAGGTTTGCCCTTGATCTTCACTTTTCCATATACCGCCACCCCTTACATCATTGGTAAAAATTAACCCTGTGCCCGCATAGAAGGTTGTTGGGTTTTCAGGGTCGTAAGCGAGTGTACTCACGGCAATGTTTGCCATAAAGTCGTCTACATTGTTCCATTCAGAATCTGGATTGGTAATATCATCATTGTACCAAATTCCTCCGGCGACTGCTCCTGCCCATACTTTTTTGCCGGAGGGATCATTAGGGTCAAAGAAAAGTGCCCTTGTACGACCACCAACGTTATTGGGGCCTCTTTCATCCCAGGATACATTGGCAATTGCTTTTGAGGTGCTTTTGGTTTGAATTAGGTTTTTAGTAATTTCAAAAGCCCTTATCTTTCTTTCGGATGGTGTGTACCCAAGCACTGGGTCTTTTGTCATGTCAATCTCATGGGCGGCAGCCAAGTCTGGTCTATCCTTTTCTTTTGCTTTTTTCTCTCCTTCTGAGCCTCTTTGCTTAGCCATATAAGCTGCCTTGTCAAAGGGCTTTGAGGGATTGTTATTTAGGTAAATAACTGTTCCAAACGCAACAATTGCGAGTAATGTTAGGTAAAGGTTTCTTTTCATAATTTACGATTTAAAAAATGCGAATTTAATAAGAAATTCGGGAAAAACCTTACGTAATAAAATATTATTGACTATTAAAAATGTATTTCAGAATAATGAACTGTTTGTGTTATAAAAATCAAAAATTATTTTATTGCTTTCTGCATGATTTTCATTTGCAACAATGGTTTAGTCACCCTTGATTGAAAATTGACAAGGCTTAAAATAAGGGATTGTTGCAGTAGGTTGCTCTGTAGAAGGAGGGGGTGATATTATATAAAAATTAAAAGGTGCCTAATAGCACCTTTTAATTTTAAGCTTACTCTTGTTAATCCATACTTTGCAACCATTAATTAAATTATTTGATCTTGGCCTTACGTTATTCCACAAGTTTTATCCCAACAATACTTTAATCATATATAGTTGTAAAGGCTGCTAAGTTTGCACAATAGATTTCAAAGGTCATTTGAGGAGATTATGGGCAATATAATATCCATAATGTTTTGTGGGTACGCTGTCTCCCTTTTATCCTCTAAGTTTACGAAATAACATGAAGCTTAGCGAAAGACATACCCAATGTTGTTTATGCTTTTGCGAACTTTATTTATGTTTTTGAATATTCAGTTTAACACTTTCCGATTTTCCGGTCAACTCCAGAATATACTGACCAGGCTGCAAGAAAGAAAGCATAACCACTTCATTTTGGAAAACGATACCCTTAGTCAAAACAACCTGACCCATCAGGTTATAGATCGTTATCCTGCTGAATCGGCCATCCTGTTTAATATTCAACACACCCGAAGTAGGGTTAGGGAATACACTAAGCTCTCCGGATTTAAGGAGGTCTTCGATGCCGAGGATTGTTGGAGTGTATGGGCTGGATATTGATGAGCAGCCATTCGTGATCACTTCCACTGTATATTCTCCAAAAACTCTTGGATGGAGAATCTGTTTTGTGCCTCCTGCTATAGCTTCACCATCCAGATACCATTGAAAACTCTCCCCCTTCGAGGCCTTTAATGCACCTCCAGCTTCAGGAGTTATAGTTGCATCTTCAGGAGCCGGTCTGGGTATAATATAGAACGGGTCATATTGTGTACTACAGTCGGATAACTCCGCCATTAACTTCACCTGTATGGTATCGGTTACAGGAAAAGAGCTTAGAACCAGATCTTCTCCTGTACCTATGAATTCATTACTGAATACTTTGGAGTTTGTAATGTCATATATGGTGTATATTACGTTTTCCTCAGAGCTTATCACTGTTATGTTTAGAGATTCTTCTGTACATACATCTGTATTACCCATTGATAACTCACTATACGTAGGTGCCAGTACTGAAGCTTCAGGCTGGGTGGTCAGAATTAATGAGCATGATGATGTTAAATCCTTCACTTCCACATAGTAATTGGTTGTTTTTAATAGAACTCCGGTTGAAAAATCGAGAGTAGCACCATTCCCTTCAATAATCGCACTTGCAGGGGTATTATCTGATGCATTAAACATCTGGTATGTAAAACCGGTTTCTGTATTTTCTATATGTACAGAACCTGTTTCGTTTACACAGTGGTTTGAACTTGCCGTAACCGTTTTATTTTGAATATTATTGGTTTCTATGGTGATAAATGAATTTTTAGTCTCATTTTGCGTTCCATTTGATTCTCCTTCAACGGTTAATATGACATCTTTAGTGCCTGATGTTGAGTAAGTTACTTTATGTGGCCCTCGACCTGTAGCTGTAGCTGGTGAAGCTCCGGCTCCAAAATTCCAAGAATAAGATGAGATTGTACCGATGGATTTATCATAAAAAGTTATTTCAGCAGCTTCACATAGATTTACACTTGCCGGAGAGCTGGTGAAATCGGCTATGGCATTTGTCACTGGTGCTGACAAGGTGAAATCGTCAAGCGCCATTCCTATGTCTACTGATGCCCCGTCAGTCACAAAAGTGAATCTGAAAGCAACTCGTTCATTGCCACTTAAGAAAGAAACATCAGTGTTCTTAGTTAAAAAACTACCATCTGTAGTTCCACTAAAAAAAGGCACTTGCGGCCCAAAAACCGAATTGACATCAGAAATTGTAGTATACCAGCCGTCTGCTTTTACATTGTTTAGTTTTGTCCATGTGCTGCCACTATCCAGGGAATACTCAACAATAAAACCATCCCAGGTGTCTTCAAATTTATATTTCGTTTTGAACGATAATTCATAGGTTCCCACTGTTGAGAAATCGAAGTTAGGAGTATAAAGGTGTGCAAGTGAATTATCTGTGTACTGAGCGCTTGCAATTCCTGTTACCCAGGCGTTATTACCACTTGAAGTGCCATCTTTACCTGCGATGGTTGAATTTCCTCTTTCAAAACCGGTGCCTCTGATGTTTTCAGCAACAAAATCGCCGGTAAAGTCATCAAAATTACCTCCCTCTGCCAGAGAATAGTCGCTATCCCTGTCTGGTATAATAGTTATAAGATCGGTTTTTACTCTTTGTTTGAGTCCATTGCCGGCTGATAATTTAACAGTATATGTGCCAGGAGTATTATATACATGTGTCGGAGCTTTGGATGTACTTGTATTGCCATCACCAAAATCCCATACATAATCATTAAAATCGCCGGTATCGAATCCCTCAAATTTTATTTCTTTGCCTATATAAGTCAGGGTTTTGTCAACAGAAAAATCAATGTAGGTCTCATTACTGAATACGTTGGTGGTAAATAAGCCTCGACCAAAGGTAGCAACTACTACCTGGCGATCTGCCGTTCTATATTGTAACATGTTACATTTTACATTGGCTAACCCTTGAACAGTGGGTTCCCACTCAGGTGATTTGGCAGTTATATCATCGGTAGACCAAATTCCAAATTCAGTAGCCAATAACACCTCTTTTCTGTTTTGAGGGTTGTATAAAGCCCATCTAATGGGCATGTCAGGAAGGTTGCCTTCCTTGTTTACCCATGTTTTACCACCATTAGAGGTTTCCCATACTGAAGTCAATCCATAATTAGAGATTGTAATAAGCAGGTGGTTGTCTGATGCGCCCACTTCTATGCACGAAATGTAACCACCAGCTGGTAGGGAATTTGCATCTATATCAGTAACTACGGGTTTTTCTTGGGCATTATCAATTCGGTAAACGCCCCCACTGGAGTTCCCTACAAATACTCTGTCCGTGGTGTAAGGAGATACCCTTAAGTGAGTTAGTCTGCCGCCTCCAACAGAGATGTTCTTCACACTTGTCTTTACGTCTGTTTCTGCAATACCGCTGTATACCACCATGGCATTATTGCCATGTGCCGCGTAAAGTACATTGGCCTTGTCATCATAGTCACAAGGATTGATAAATCGGCCGTTATCCTGATCATCATTAAAACGGATGAAGCTTGAACCGCCATCCAGGGACCTGAAGTAAACATTGTAAACATAACTGGAGATCATGATATTAGGTTCGTCCTGATCAATGAAGCTAAAGGCACCGTCTCCACCTGTAACTTCGAGAGTGGAATTAATACTGACTTTTTTGAACATCTGCATTCCATTATCCTGAGCACCTGCCAGATAAGTATTAGACAACTTTTCATTTGTAGCGGCGCATGAATAAAAGAGAGCTGTATTATAGCCATTAACTCTTTCTTCAAATTCTGGAGTTGCTTCATCCAGATTATCTGAATAATAAACACCTCCGTCATTTCCAAACAATGCAGTTGTGCCATCTTTAAATACCATGGCGTGTTGGTCAGCGTGTACGTAATCAGCACATGAGCCAGTCCAGTAAGATAACAGTTTCCAAGTATTTCCTCCGTCAACTGATCGGTGAAGGTCAATTCCACCAACAATAACTTTGTTAGGATCATCTGGAAATACTCCCAGAATTAAGTCAAAAAAGGCCTGGCCACGAGTGAAATCTGATGTAGATTCAGAGCAGCTTTGGCTGTAATATTTGGGGATTGTGAGGTCAGTCCAGGAAGTGCCTCCATTGGTGGTTTTTTTGAAATAGCCAACACTGATTCCTTCTGTACTCTCCGATACAGCATAAATTGTATTGGGATCTGAAGGAGCTGCCGCCAATTCTACCCGATAACCAGATTCAGAAAGTATTGTACTCCAGGTTTCGGCTCCATCGGTTGATTTGTATATATCTCCCCCATAATTACTAGCATAAACTGTACCATCACTGGCTAATTCAACATCTGTTATTGTTTGGTTCAGAGTGTTAGTCCATGAAGTTCCACCGTCTGTCGATACTTGAATACCTGATGATGTACCTGCAATTATCTTGGAGGTTGATGTGATAACGATTTTTTGTGTATACTCAAACTCGTCAGTTGTTTCCAGATCAGTGCTGATTAATTGATTCCATGTTGCTCCTGAATCCTCACTTTTCCAGATACCACCGCCCCTTACATCTCCCGTGAAGATCAAGCCTGTACCGGCGTAAAAGGTAGATGTGCTTTGGGGGTCATATGCTATTGTGCTTATCGCAATGTTGGACATAAAATCGTCAACATTTTGCCATTGGGCAGAGGGGTCTGTGATGTCATTGATAAACCAAATACCGCCGGCAACAGCTCCGGCCCAAACCTTTTTGCCTGAAACGTCATTAGGGTCATACATTAATGCTCGTGTACGTCCTCCTACGTTGTTAGGGCCTCTTTCATTCCATTTAACATTGGCTATGGCTTTGGCGTTGATTCTCTTTTTTTCTAAAAGGCCACGCGTTGTTTTAAATGCTCTGATCTTTCTCTCAACAGGAGGGTAGCCCAGAGAAGGATCTTTGGTCATTTCAAAATCATGGGCCGCGGCCAAATCAGGTCTGTCTTTTTCTTTGGTTTTTTCTTCCCCTTCCAAATATTTGTGTTTAGCCATGTAGACCGTTTTATCAATGGGTTCTATGGTTTTATTATTCAGATAAATAACAATCCCAGACGCAATAATTGCGAGCAATGTTAGGTGCAACCTTATTCTCATAATGAATGATTTAAAAAATACGAATTTAATAAGAAATTCGGGTAAAGCCTTACATTGTGTAATATTATTGATGTAAAATGTGGTATTGCAGAATATTTATCTACTCTATGTTATAAAACTCAAGGAATTCTTTTACTTCTTTTCTTACTTCCCGTACGGTTTTCCCGTCGTAAGGTGCGGTGGCAATGGCTTTGAAAAGTTCTCCGACCACGGATGCGTTAAAGCCAAGCTTTTCAGCATATATGGAAGCTACTTCCAGTTCAATATCTTCCACTATATTGTCTATATATATCATATGGACCAGATGATATATGGCCTCCATTTTGGACAGCTTGTCTTCCGGCTCAATATATGTTAGTTTATCAAAATTGCCCTCTATATGGTGCAGGTCATCATGCGTCAGGTTCAACTGGGCGCTCCACTTTAACAGACAGCCTACATACTTGCTTTCTACTTGTTTATTGCCCAGGAAAAGAGCCAGAAGATTGAAAAAACTTCTTTTTACAGACTCAAGCTCTTCTT
>NZ_SMLW01000225.1 GCF_009711405.1 Fulvivirga kasyanovii
CGGATCTGCTGACCGGATACGGAAAGAGGCTGAAAAAGTATTTGGTTCCAATAACAAACCCAGGGCCATAGTGCTTACCCACGGGCATTTTGATCATGTGGGGGCTTTGCCTGAGCTGTTGAAACATTGGAATGTGCCTGTTTATGCGCACCCTTTAGAAATGCCTTATTTAAAGGGCAAATCACATTATCCGCCGCCCGATCCTGCTGTGGGTGGTGGTGCCATGGCCTATATGTCGTGGGTATACCCTACAAAACCCGTAAACCTGGGTGATAAAGTTTTGCCTTTTCCTGCCAATGGCATTGTTCCTGAGCTTCCCGAATGGAAAATAATCCATACGCCGGGACACTCGCCGGGGCATGTTTCCCTTTTCAGAGAGCGGGACTGTACGTTGCTTGCGGGAGATGCCTTCGTTACGGTCAACCAGAACTCTGTATTTTCAGTGATCAGCCAGAAAGAAGAGTTTCATGAACCTCCTGCTTATTTTACCATCGACTGGCAGGCTGCCAAGAAGTCTGTTCAGGAACTGGCCAGGCTGAACCCTAAGGCTATCGGCACCGGGCATGGTTTGCCGGTGAGTGGCAGAAAGTGGCAAAACCGCTTTGCCAGGTTTGCTGAAAATTTTGATAACTACATCCCTGAAGATGGCAGGTATGTAAAACAGCCTGCGCATACAGATGAATCCGGCATTGTGGATATGCCCGAGCCTACTTCTTATAAACGGGCCAGGCTAGTAGCAGGTATCGGATTGGGGGTTGTGGCAGGTGCAGCTTTGGCATTTATTAGCAGAAAGATAAAAAAGGGCAACAGTGATATAGTTTAACCGCGACCTGTTATCGCGGTTAAGTAACTGGTTGTTAAAATTCTTCTGTTATTAATGTGTTATTCAATGAGGCTCCCGCAGTGGTACCACTGGCTACGGCATGAGAAACTGCACGCATGCCAGAATTGTCTCCACATGCAAATACGCCGTCAACACTGGTTTTCTGCATTGCATCTACCTCCAGCAGCCCGCTATCAGTAAGTTTGCAACCCAGCTTTTCCGGTATGTCGGTTTGCTGAATAAAATCGGGCCTTGAGTAAATGGCATTTACTGAGATAGCTGAGCCATCATTAAACACTACCTCCCGGACATAGCCTTCCGAGTGGTCAATATAATCAACCGGAGTTTCTATAATTTCTATTCCGTTTTTTATGATCTGCGCCGTTTGTTCTTCGGTCAGGGTCGATTTGCCGTTTGTAAAAACTGAAAGCTTTTTAGTCCAGTTAAAAATCAACTGAGCATAATGAAATGCCACATCTCCGTTAGCCAGTATGGCAGTCTTTTCGTTTTTCACTTCATAACCATGGCAGTACGGGCAGTGGATAACGGATATCCCCCAGCACTCGGCAAAACCTTTGATATCGGGCATGATATCTTTCAGGCCGCTGGCAAATATCAACTTTTTTGCAGTGAACTTATCCCCGGATTTTGTTTCCAGCTCAAATCCATGCTTCACTTTTTTGCCTGTAGTAGCTAAACCTTCATAGAAAGAGACGGTATCATATTTTAACACCTGCATTTTGGCATCATGTGCTATTTCTGCCGGTTTTCTGCCGTCTTGTGTTATGAAATTATGCGAATGGGGCGTTTGCCTGTTGCAGGGTGTGCCTCCATCTATCACCAGCACTTTCCTCGACGCTCTCCCTAATGCCATAGCAGCAGAAAGTCCGGCGTAACTCCCTCCGATGATAATTGCCTCATAGTGACTGTTTTGCTTCATTTCCCTTCTTTTGATTTGTTGTTTTGTTTTCCCGTGAAGATAAATGAAATTTATTCAAATGCAACAAAGTTGCATTTAAAATGTACAGAAATGCGCAGATAGGTCGGTCAGAGGATAGATACGATGGCAGAGTATTTCGCTCTTTCAGAGCTTGTACCTACATAAGATGATTTAACAAAAGGCTTCACCTTTTGCTGATAGCTTGGGCCCTTTCAGGGCAGAGTTGCGGGTTACGTAGAAATGGCCTCCTCCCGCTGCCGTATGATAACAATCCACAAGATTCCTTCTACCTGTCCACATTAACCTTTCAACAACCAGCCACCTGCTCCACTCCTTGGCTCATACCCGCGACCTGGTGGCCCCATTGGGATATGGCATCGAGGACGGGGATGAGAGTTTTGCCAAAGTCGGTGAGTTCATACTCTACTTTTAATGGTGGTTTGCTTGTATAAACTTTTCTGGAGATCAGGCCGTCGTCTTCAAGTTGTTTAAGTTGAAGGCTCAGTGTCCTTTCTGTTATGGTGGGGATGTCTTTTCGGAGTTCGTTATACCTTTTAGACCTGGTTTTCAGGTGAATGAGTATGACGGATTTCCACTTGCCTCCGATATACTTCATCGTAAGGCTTGTGCTACATGGGTAAATTTTATTTTCTACTTTATACATTGATAATCAGCACTTTAAATAAACATGTCAGTTACTATCCATTTTGACCGTTATTGCAAATATATGAAGCTATATTTAGGTTTG
>NZ_SMLW01000610.1:0-8335 GCF_009711405.1 Fulvivirga kasyanovii
AATATTCGTAAATGGAAAAGAAGACGGTCGGCATATTTGGTTTAATGAGAATGGGGAAATTGAAGCCTATGCAGATTATTTAAACGGTGAAATGATAAAAAAATAAAAAAAAATAAACGGCTACCTTATAAATAAAATCATAGCCTCACAAAACCAATGCTCAAGCCAGCTACGCCCCATAACCGGAATGTTGAGCACAGTTTCCCTTTCAAATTCAATATCACAGGCCAAACGTAATCCCTTTACAGAAGAAAAACTTTTACTGTGTCTTTCCCTCGCATTACACCATGTAATCAATATCGTATTACTATTGGATAATTTTACATAAGCCATGTCCGTATTTCCTCCTTAAATTGGAGGTTAATATTTCAAGTAGACCCCGATCTGGTTTATTTGAATGAATTTGCAACCTAAAACCAAAAACCCTATGCCCCTTAACAAAACATCAAAATACCATTACCATACATGAACGAGTAATTAACCGCTCGTAGCCGCCCTCCGGCATAATCATGTAAAACTCAAAGTGTACATGGTGACAATGTAATGTCTCCGGCAAGCCATCTGGTTGCAGGCAATGAATTACTGTGCCCTTTCAGCGAGGGCGCCAGGACTACCTATTTATTTTAAACAACTATAAACAACCAAACCCAAACCAATTCTAACTATGAAAAAGAACTATTACTTCACACTACGGAAGTATGTGCTGCTCATGATTTTACTCATGGGAGCCGTTAGTATGAACTACGCCCAAACCAAAAAGCCTTGGGATGTTCTCAGGGAAGGCGGAACCTACGAGGAAATAAAAAGAGCGACAGATGCTTATTACGAAACCCATGATACCGGAAGAGGTAGTGGCTATAAGCAGATGCAGCGCATTTTATATTTTATGAAGCGCCGCAGCCGGCCCGATGGCACAATCATAAGCCAGGATGAAAGCTGGAAAAAATACGCTGCCTTCAAAGCCAAAGCCGCGGCCACCTCGCGTACCAATGCGGTTAATGACTGGTCGCCACTCGGGCCCGGAAGGCTGGAGCAGGTAACCACAAGCTGGGCACCTGGCGTGGGCAGGATACAGGCTTTTGCCCGGTTGGAAAACGACCCCAACCTCATGTATGTCGGATCACCATCCGGCGGGGCCTGGAAATCTACAGACGGAGGTAATTCATGGATACCCATTGCCGATGACCTCGCCGCTATAGGTGTTTCGGATATTGTCATTGATTATACCAACCCCAATACAGTTTATATCACCACCGGAGATCCCGACTCTTGGGACACCTACAGTATTGGCGTTATGAAATCAACAGATGGAGGTGCCACCTGGCAGTCAACAGGCTTGCAACACGACGTGTCTCAAAGCAAGGCCCTCGGCAGGATTATCATGCACCCAAGTAACCCCAATATTTTGCTGGTAGCAGGTTCAGACGGAATTTACAAAACAACTGATGCCGGGGCAAACTGGGCTAAAATTTATAACCAACGTGTATATGATATCGAGTTTAAGCCCGGAGATCCCAATATAGTATACGCTACCGGGCCTAACTTTTTAAAATCAACCAATGGAGGTAATTCATTTTCTGTAGTTACCAGCGGGCTGCCAAGCTCATTTTCTTCTTCGTATAGAGCATTCCTTGCCGTAAGTCCTTCAGCACCCGGTTACGTTTATATTGTTTATGGCATTGGAGCGGGAGCAATATACCGGTCAACAGATAGTGGCAATTCCTTCACCACAAGAAAAAGCTCAGGCAACGGATATAACCTCATGGGATATACCCCGAACGACAACAGCAGCCAGTCCTGGTATGACCTGGATATAGCCGTTTCCCCCACCAATTACAATGAGGTACATGTTGGTGGTGTAGTAACCTACAGGTCACTTGATGGCGGAGCCAACTGGACCCAGACCTCCAAATGGACCCATGTAACCGGCCCAGACGGAGTGCCTGCAGTACACCCTGATATCCACGTTATGGAATACGTGGGCAATACGCTCTATATCGGAAATGATGGTTACCTTGTAGAGACGACCGACCGGGGAGATTCCTGGCTGAACCTCTCCAATGGCATCGCTACACGCCAGTTTTATGGCATAGGAGTTTCCAGACTCGACCATACCATGGTAGCTGGCGGAGCGCAGGACAACGGTACCAGCGTATACAAAAACTCAACATGGTATGAGTGGCTGGGAGCTGACGGCGGAGAAGCCATTGTAGATAAAGACAATACCAATGTAGTTTATGGTACCACCCAAAACGGCGGGTCATGGTATAAAAGTACTTCCGGTGGAGAGAACTCCATCAGCTTAAATGGCCCAGGTACAGGAGCCTGGGTAGTGCCCTATGCCCAGGCGCAGGATGTTTCCGGCACTTTTTACGTAGGGTTGTCGGGAGGAACAATAAAGAAAAGCAGCAATAGCATGCAGTCGTGGCAAAATGCAGGCAGGGCAGGTAATGCAACCATAGAAAGCATAGCTATCGCCCCGTCTAATTCTAACTATATATATGCAGCATCAGAAAACGGTATTTACCGCACCACCAATGGAGGAAGTGGTAACTGGACCAACATCACCAATGGCCTGCCAGCTATAGTCAATTATATCTCGGTGCACCCTGACGATCCGCAAAAAGTAGCAGTAGCTATCAGGGGCTACAGCGGCCAAAAAATATACATATCTACCAATGCAGGTAACAGTTGGACAAATATTTCAGGTACATTGCCAGACATGAGTGCCAACTGTGTAGTATGGCATAAAAACTCAGCCAATGGCATCTATGCCGGTATGGATGTGGGCGTTTATTATAAAGATGACAACACCGGAGGCTGGATCCTGTATTCCCAAAGCCTTCCCAACGTAATTGTCAATGAACTGGAAATCCATGAAACAGCCGGAAAGATCTATGCAGGCACATACGGCCGTGGCCTCTGGGTGGCGGATATATATTCTGGCGGAGGTGCAACAGCCCCGGTAGCGGCCTTTGCTGCTGACCAAACTGTGATTACTGAAGGCGGTAGCATCAGCTTCACGGACCAATCTACCAATTCACCAACCCAATGGAGTTGGAGTTTTCCCGGAGGTACACCTGCGACCAGCACGGAACAAAACCCTGTAGTTACCTACGCAATCGCAGGTATTTATGATGTTACGCTCACCGTAACCAACAGTGCCGGTAACGACACGGAAACTAAAACCGGCTACATCACCGTAGAAGACCCGGGAATAGCATATTGTGCTTCCACCAGTAGCAATTCTTCATATGAGCATCTTGCCAATGTAACCGTAGGAAGCTTTTCAAACCCTTCAGGTGCCACCAATTACTCTGATTTTACCAGTCTCGTTATTCCACTCGCTCAGGGGGGCAACAGCATAGCCCTTACACCAGGATTCAGTGGACAGACCTATCAGGAGTACTTCAGGGTATGGGTTGATTTTAACCAGGATGGTGATTTTGACGATGCCAACGAACTGGCTTTTGATTCAGGGGGTAGCAGTCAGACCGTGCAAGGCACACTTACCGTACCCTCGGGAGCATTGCAGGGTGCCACCAGGCTTCGTGTATCTATGAAGTACAGCGGAGTGCCCACGGCCTGCGAAAGCTTTCAGTATGGGGAAGTGGAGGATTATACAGCCAATATAGGATCCGGAGCTACCCTTCCTGCGCCATCCAATATGTCAGCACAAGCCGTTTCCAGTTCTCAGATTGACCTCTCCTGGAGCGACAACTCTGCGGATGAAGAAGCATTTGAAATTCAGCGTTCTGATAATGGCGGCTCTTATGTCTCCATCACCGAGGTTGGTGAAGGTGTTACATCCTATTCTGACCAGAACCTTCAGGCAGCAACCAGTTACAGCTACAGGGTCAGAGCCAGAAAGCAAAGCAGTTATTCAAGCTATTCAAACAGTGCAAGTGCTACCACGCATCAGGCAGTATCATATTGTGCTGTGACCAATGGCAACCCCTCAGGCCAGTATGTAAGACGCGTCAGGTTTGGAAGCATAGACAACACCACAACCTATGAAGCAGATGGCTACTCAGATTACACCAGTATATCTGCCACCGTGGTTCAGGGTGGTTCGGAAACACTGGTGGTCACTCCGCAATACACCTGGGCAGGATCAAGGGCCAAGGCATGGATAGACTGGAATAAAGATGGGGATTTTAATGATGCAGGTGAAGAAGTGCTGAGTGGAGTAGGAGCCTCTGCATCATATTCATCTACCGTGTCGATCCCTTCCGGAACCAGTGGGGTCTACAGGCTAAGAGTGAGGACTACCTACGGAGAAACTCCAACGCCATGCAATGACCAGTACCATAGTGAAATGGAAGACTACACCATCAACGTGTCTCCGTCAGCAGTAGCACCGCATCGGCAAGAAGAGGTCACTGCCGAAATCAGGCAACTGGTGGTATATCCTAACCCGACTCAGAAAACCATTTATATCAGGCTAACCGGAGCGCAAATGGAAAACGCAAAAGTGAGCGTGTTGAATGTAGCAGGAAAGATAGTCTATGAAAGCAATTACGCAGGCGAGCCTATTCACCTCGACAGGCTGGTCAAAGGGGTTTATATTGTGAAACTGATGGTAAATGATAGCAGCTATGAGCAGAAAATAATCCTGGAGTAGGTTACTTAATTTACGCTTTTGACAGTTTAATCTGTCGATTAAATGAGGTGCCCCGGAAGTTATCCTGCCTGATTTGGAGAGGAGGCTTTGGGGCACCTCTTTATATTAAGGTATCAATGGAGTTATTGAAGAGCCTCAAAAAAGGTAAAAAGTCACTTTAATTCCTGATGACTGTCATCGTTTGGCTGGCTTGCAGAGTTTAATTTTACTATTAGTTAAAATCAAAGTTCTCAATTAAACGCAGCTACCTGCAGAGCCATGAAAAATATTGTCATTCTCGGAAGCAATTTTGCCGGTTACACTGCAGCGATGCAACTGGTAAAAAAACTCAAAGGCAAAAGGAATGAGTACAAAGTGATCGTAGTATCACCAAGTCACGACTTCCTTTATGTACCCTCATTGATATGGGTGCCTTTCGGACGCAGAAATATTGAAGATATCAGGTTTGACTTCAGAAAAATATTCAAAAACAATCATATTGAATTTATTGAAGCACCTGCTGAAAGTGTTGACCCTGAAATAAATACTGTATACCTGCCTGAGGGAAAAACACTGACCTACGAATACCTCGTGGTGGCTACCGGTGTGAAAATGAACTTCGGTGTGGTGGATGGTCTGAAGCCGGAAGACAACAAGATCCAGAATATTGTAATCCCCAAACTTGCCATGAAAACCAGGGAAGCCTTTGAGAAGCTGGTCAAAGACCCCGGTCCTGTCGTGGTAGGAGCCACCCAGGGAGCGAGTTGTATGGGCGCAGCATACGAATACCTTTTTAATATGGATAAAGAGCTTCGTCTCAGGGGAGTAAGAAAACAAGTAAAACTCTACTGGATCACTCCGGAGCCTTATCTTGGAAATTTTGGTATAGACGGCATGCCAGGTGGAGAAAAGATGTTGAAAATGTTCATGAAACTCTATAACATCGAATGGATCACCGATGCCAGTATAGCAAAGATCGAGGACAACAAAATTACATTAAAAACAGGAGAGGAGCTGCCATACAAAATGGCCATGCTGATGCCTCCTTTTGAAGGGGCGGATGTAATGAAAGCCAGTCCGAAACTGGTAGATGCAAAAGGATTTGTAGAAGTGACAGGCACATACCAGCACATTAAATATGAAAATGTATTTGCAGCCGGCCTTGCAGTCAAAGTTGCCCCTCCTTTCGAAATAGTTAATACACCTTTTGGCGTACCCAAAACAGGCTACCCCAGTGATGTAACGGGTAAAATTGTTGCAGGCAATATTATTAAGCTGATCAATGGAAAAACAAAGCTGGTGAGCAAAGAATGGGGCAGGATTCCCGCACTATGTGTAATGGATGCAGGGCACAAAGAGATATATCTCATTGCCAATCACCTCTTCAAGCCGCGTCAGTTTGCAGTACTGCTGCCCAACATTTTCAATGACCTCGGCAAAGTGTTTCTGGAAAAGTACTTCATATGGAAAAACAGGAACGGATACGCCTGGCTACCATAAGGTAATAAATTAGGTTAGGTTGAACAGAGCCGCCGGATGGTGATACATCCGGTGGCTTTTTATTTAAGCTGTGTTAATATACAGAAGCAGTCGACAAGCAACACCAAGCAAACCACCAACATCAATACCCAGCAGCCAATGCCTGTCCGTCCCTGATATAGGTTGACACAATTTAAAGTGAAAACCATGTCAAAAAAAATTAAATTAACCAGGCGTAGGGAGTTTAGCAAAGATTTTAAACGAGCTCGAATAAGAGAATATGAGAGCGGAGAGTATACGGTCAGAGAATTATCACGGCTGTTTGATATTCAGACTACGGTTATTTATCGCTGGATACACAAGTATTCAAGCTATAACCAAAGATCCACGGTAATAGTAGAAATGAAAGACAGTGCTACAAAAAGGTTGAAAGACTATGAGAAGCGAATAGCTGAACTTGAACGAGCTCTGGGTCAGAAGCAACTAAATATCGAGTATTTAGAAAAAATGATTGATTTAGCCAGGGAGCAATTTGGGATCGATTTGAAAAAAAACTCAGATACCCCACCCTCGAATGGTTCTCAGCAAGGAAGGGAATAGGCTTTTCTATGGAAGAACTATATCAAGTGGCAGGGGTGAGCAGGCAGGCTTATCATCAACATCGGCAAAAAGAAACAAACAGGCAGATTCTTTTACTGGAATTAGAAGAGCAGGTAAAATTAATCAGGGCTGAGCATCCGGGCTGTGGTCTGGAAAAGATCTATCGGAGTCTGCGCCCTGCCTGGATTGGTAGGGATCGGTTTATCTCCACATTTCAATCCCTGGGCTACGGAGTTGTAAAAAGGAAGAACTTTCAAAGAACTACTATTCCCACACATATCCGTTTTCCTAACCTGATCAGTGGGATGTTGGTGTATGCAGCAGATGTAGTGTGGCAAACTGACATTACTTATTTCTATTGTAATGGCAGGTTTTACTATCTGGTTTTTATAATAGATATCTATACCAAGGTAATTAAAGGATATGCTGTTAGTGATCACATGAGAGCTGAAGCCAATATCTCTGCCTTAAAAATGGCTTTGAAGTCATCAGGAACAGACCTGAGTAAACTGATTCACCATTCTGACAGAGGTAGTCAGTACGTGGATCTGCAATACCAAAAGCTGCTTAAAGACAGAGATATTAAGATTAGTATGGGGATTTGCGCTCAGGATAATGCCTATGCAGAAAGAATCAATGGAACCATAAAAAATGAATATTTGAAGCTTTGGAACATAACTTCTTTCAGGCAGTTGCAAAAAGAAGTGAGGAGAGCAGTTTACCATTATAATAACAAAAGAATTCACAACCATTTACCAAATGATATGAAACCTATACAATTCCAAAGAGAATTAGTAAGTTTAAGTGACCAAGATAGACCGAAGGTGATTGTTTATGCCGAAGGTAATTGTAAAATCAGAGAGGCATCGAACCTCTCTGATTTTAGATCAAGAAAAGAACCTCAGGTTCATGATTGTCCGATAGTAATTTGTTAGTCAAACCTGTCAACCGTATTCAGGGATTGTCAACAAGAAACCAGTAACCAGAGACCAGCACCCAGCCACCAGCCACCAAAAACCGTGACCAAAATCATTCCCACTCATGACGCAAGTCGCTCATCCCAATGAGTAGAAAGGGTAAATTTGATTAAACCAAAAGTTAAATTGCCATGGGACTATTAAAACAGCGAACAGGACCCTTCCATAGAATAGGCGACAGGTATGCTTCATTCTTTGACTTTGATCATTTTATGGGAAGGAGTGCTTTTGAAGACAGTTGGATGGTAAAACCACCAACCAATGTCAAGAAGCAGGGAGAAGTACTTATTTTTGAATTGGCCGTACCCGGGTTCAATAAAAATGAAATAGACCTGGAGGTAAAAAATGATATACTTTACGTATCAGCCAGGAAAAAAGAGGCGGATAAGGCAAATTATGTCAAAAAGGAAGTGCCAACGCAAATATTCAGCCAGGTAATCAACCTGAAGCCTGATATTGACCAAAGTAAGATCAAAGCCACCCTTAATAATGGCATCCTGAGGCTGGAAATCCCGCAGCAAGTCAATGGGAAGAAAACCAAAACTATTCAGGTGGTATAACCAAGGATTAAGCATAAAACCCGGGAGTGAATGGATTGGACAGTAAAACTAGTAATGTGAAACTTGCCTCTGAAATCATTGTTTGAATTATACGAGTTTGCTTACTGCTTTTGCCG
>NZ_SMLW01000610.1:8345-12436 GCF_009711405.1 Fulvivirga kasyanovii
GCCAAAAACCAGAGGCCAGTAACCAGCAACTCAGTAGCCAATTGGCAAAAGCAGCAGGCAAACCAGTACCCGTAACCAGCAACTAGTCCCCAGTACCCAGCGCCAAGTAACCCAGCAGCAAATCAGAAAAAACATTACCTTTGCGCCATGGCAAAAATGAAGTTTGAGGATTTAATCATTTGGGAAGACGATAACTACATCGTTATTAATAAACCGGCATTTATTTCTACGCTTGCTGACAGGAATGATACTGTGAATATACTTGAAATGGCAAGGGAGTATTATGAGGATGCCCAGGTATGCCACCGGTTGGATAAGGAAACCACTGGAGCATTGGTTATTGCCAAAAATCCTGAAGCCTATCGCCACATGTCTATTCAGTTTGAAAACAGGGAAGTGAGCAAAATATACCATGCAGTCACTGACGGCATTCACGATTTTGATAATAAGGAAGTAGACCGGTCAATCCTGAAGTTGGGCAACGGAACTGTAAGGATTGATTATAAAGGAAAAGAAGCACAGACCTTTTTCAATACGCTAAAAGCCTACACCGCCCACACTTTGGTGGAGTGTAAGCCCATCACCGGCCGCATGCATCAGATCAGGGTACACCTGAGCAGTGTAGAAGCCCCGATTACCGGCGATGAAATGTATGGTGGCAAACCACTATATTTGTCTTCCATTAAGCGGAAGTATAACCTGAAGAAGTGGACCGAGGAGCAGCCGCTTATTAAAAGGCTGGCGCTACATGCCCACAGTCTTACCTTCAAATTGCTCAACGGTAAAGAACTCTCTATTGAAGCGCCATACCCCAAAGACTTCAGGGTGCTGGTGGAGCAGTTGGAGAAGAATAGTTGATAGCGGCAATTTGTTGCAAAAACGGGAATCCAAATATTTTCAAGGTCCTGTTGCATTTCAAAATATATACATCTATCTTTGTGTCCCTTTTTCAAGGGAGGAATTATCTATTGTCAAAAAAATATAAAGCTTTTACAGCGTGGATACTTTAAGTTATAAGACAGTTTCGGCTAACAAGGCAACAGTAAACAAAGATTGGGTCATCGTTGATGCCGAGTCTAAAGTTTTAGGCCGGTTAGCCAGTGAAGTTGCGAGAGTGATCAGAGGAAAGCACAAGCCTGATTTCACTCCGAATGTTGATTGTGGAGATAATGTTATCGTTATCAATGCAGACAAAATAAAGCTGACAGGAAAGAAGTGGACTGATAAAGTTTACGTTTCCCACACCGGATACCCTGGTGGTCAGAGGTCTGCTACTCCCAAAGAGGTTATGGCCAAAAAATCATCTACAATCCTTGTAGAAAGAGCCGTAAGAGGTATGCTTCCTAAAACAAGATTAGGAAGGTCCCTATTCAAAAATTTATACGTTTATGAGGGTGCTGAGCATCCGCATGAAGCTCAAAAACCTAAAGAAATTAAACTATAATCAATGGAAGTAATTAGTTCAATAGGAAGAAGAAAGACCTCAATTGCCAGAATTTACATGACTTCTGGTAAAGGAGAGATCACTGTGAATAACAAGAGCGTAGAGGATTACTTTCCTGCCGGTATTTTGCAGACCATCGTTCGCCAGCCACTAAACACTGTTGGTCAGGATGGTAACTTCGATATTAAGGTTAATGTTGACGGTGGCGGACCTGCAGGTCAGGCAGAAGCTATCAGATTGGCATTGTCCAGAGCTTTGTGCGAAGTAGATGCTGAGAACAGATCTCCTCTTAAAAAAGAAGGTTTTCTTACCAGAGACCCCAGAATGGTCGAAAGAAAGAAATACGGAAGAAGAAAAGCGAGAAGAAAGTTCCAGTTCAGTAAACGTTAATATTTGCTGTTAACGGAATATAAATAAGAAAACAAATTAATTAATGGCTGATAAATTAGAATATAAAGACTTACTTGATGCTGGTGTTCACTTCGGACACTTAACGAGAAAGTGGGATCCCAAAATGGCTCCATATATCTTCATGGAGAAAAACGGAATCCACATTATTGATTTAAATAAGACCCTTGAGTGCCTCGACAAAGCATCATATGCACTTAAGAACATCGTAAGATCAGGAAGGAAAGTTTTGTTTGTAGCTACTAAAAAGCAGGCACAGGATGTTGTGACTGAGGAAGCTAAGAGACTAAACATGCCTTATGTTACTGACAGATGGTTAGGTGGTATGCTTACCAACTTCGCTACTATCAGAAAATCATTGAAGAAAATGTCTTCAATTGATAAGCTGATGAAAGATGAGGCTTACCTTAACCTTGCAAAAAGAGAGAGATTGACCATCACCCGTGAGAAAGAGAAACTGGAAAGAGTTCTTGGTGGTATTGCTGATCTTAACAGGTTGCCTGCAGCCCTTTTTGTGATCGATGTTAAGAGAGAACACATTGCTGTAAAAGAAGCTCAAAAGTTAAATATCCCTGTATTTGCTATGGTGGATACTAACTCTGATCCTTCAGGAGTTGACTTCCCTATTCCGGCAAACGACGATGCGTTTAAATCTATCTCGCTTATTACCAAGCAAGTGGGTAAAACAATCGAAGAAGGTTTGATGGAAAGAAAGAAGGATAAAGAAGAAGCAAGTCTACAGAAAGAAGAAGATGCTAAAAAATCAGCGGACAAGGAATCTGTAGAATAAATAAAATAAATTATACCGATAGATAATTCAAAGAAAATTGAACATTGGCCATAAACTGATGTTCAATTTTTTATTAAAGACAAATCAAATTAAGAATACTAAAATATAAGTAACTATGGCTATTACAGCAAAAGACGTAAATAAGCTTAGGCAAATGACAGGTGCCGGAATGATGGACTGCAAGAAGGCACTTACCGAAGCTGATGGCGATTTTGATAAAGCAATAGACCTTCTAAGGAAGAAAGGACAAAAAGTATCAGCTTCAAGAGCTGATAGGGATACAACAGAAGGATCTGTTTTCGTAAGGACAAACGGTGACAACACCGAAGGAATCCTTATTGCCCTGAATTGCGAAACTGATTTCGTAGGCAAGAACGAAGAATTCCAGAATCTTGGAAATGCTATTCTTGATGTTGCTTTTGAAAAACAACCTGCTGACATCGAAGCCCTTAAACAGGAAAAACTTGGCGACCTTACTGTTGAAGAGAAAATTACTGAACTTGTAGGTAAGATCGGTGAGAAGATTGAGATCAGTGAGTACGTAAGGGTTAATGGTGAAGCTGTGGTGCCTTACATCCACGCCGGTAGCAAATTAGGGGTTTTGGTATCCCTTAAAGGTGTAAATGGTGCTGATGTACAAGAGGCAGGAAAAGATGTTGGTATGCAGATCGCTGCTATGAACCCTGTAGCAGTAGATAAAGAAGGTGTTGATGCCTCTATTGTTGAGAAAGAACTGGAGATAGGCAAAGAGCAGGCTTTGGCAGAAGGCAAGCCTGAAAACATTGTAGAGAAAATAGCTGAAGGTAAACTTCAGAAATTCTACAAAGATAACACCTTGTTAAACCAGCAGTTTGTTAAAGATAGCTCTGTTACTGTAGCAGCCTATCTGGATAGCATCTCTAAAGGTTTGACCGTTTCAGAATTTAAAAGAGTAGCTATCGGATAAATAAGATAGTTCTTAAAATAACCAGAAAGGCCGTTATAACACCCGTTATAACGGCCTTTTCTTTTTAATCTCCTACAAGATAACCAGGAGGAAGCCTGAAGAGGGATCAAGCGAAATTTCTGGGGAACCCCTAACACTTTCACCTCTTTGCTGACAGACAGTTGTTAATAGCAATCGGCAAAAGCAGTAGGCAAACTCGTATAATTATAACCATAAGCGCGGCTTACTCATTTTTAGTGGCAAGTTTTCATTACTTGCTTTACTTTCCAGTCCATTTACTCCACAGGTTTTATGTTTGTTCCTAAAAGAGTCGGAAAATAATGCTGCAATGTGAAGTTCACTGCTGGAATCAATAGTATGTGTCTTTTACTTTACTCGTCTTGCCAAACTGCTTTTGCCGATTGCTGTTGACAACTTTTGCTGAACACTGATATTAAACGTTGGTTTCTTTCTGAAAATCCTGCCTCATGCTAAGCTTATCTTCTGATAATAAATCGTTTACA
>NZ_SMLW01000610.1:12679-26452 GCF_009711405.1 Fulvivirga kasyanovii
TATAGAAAATGGCCGTAGGATTTACGCCCTTTAGTGGTTGATGAATATTTTAAAGTTTGATTTTATTAACTATTTATAGACTTTTTTTGATGAGAGTAAAAAGTGAACTAAAAATTTCCAGACTTGGCAAAAATTTGAACCGTATTTCTGATGTTTTTAAAATTTTACATAAAAAATTACCCTTGATTTGAATATTTGTTAACGATAACGTTTGCAGTAGGGTATAAAAATACCCTATATGTCGATATTTGATGCGTAATTTTGAGTAGGTAGGGTAAAAAATAAGGCAACTAACTTCATAATCTCGATATTTTGTTTTTCATTTGGCTTTACAATTGAAACATTTGATTGCGAGAAATTTAAAAACAAACCTGTTATTATGGAGAAGTTCTTTTTGAGCGAATTACCTTTGGCTATCAGGGAAAGTACCCTTGAAGCCACTGCCAGTGCAGACAGTATTGATCTAAGTATTGTCGCTGAAGGTCTTTTTACGGCCAACAATATATGGATGATGATGGCCACGGCCCTTGTATTTATTATGCACCTTGGTTTTGCCGGTGTGGAGGCAGGCTTTAGTCAGTCTAAAAATACAGTTAACATCCTCTTTAAAAACACACTTACTCCTGTAATAGGTATCCTTACTTATTACATAATCGGGTTTAATCTCATGTATCCAGGGTATGAAACACCGGGATGGTTTGCTTTTGGAGGTTTTTTCCTTGACCTGCCTGTTAATGGCAACTCTGCCGATTATGCCAGTGGTGGTTATACCTACTGGACTGATTTTCTGTTCCAGGCCATGTTTGCAGCAACAGCAGCAACTATCGTATCAGGGGCAGTAGCTGAGCGTATAAAAATATCTTCTTATATCACGTTTACATTATTGTTTGTAGGTATTGTATATCCAATTGTAGGAAGTTGGAAGTGGGGTGGCGGAGCACTTGATGCTGCCGGGTTCTATGATTTTGCTGGATCTACCCTCGTACATTCCGTTGGGGGATGGGGAGCATTGGCCGGCATCATGCTGTTAGGGCCTCGTATAGGCAAATATGTGGACGGTAAAGTAATTGATAAGCCTGGTTCAAGTGTGCCTTTGGCAACTATTGGAGTTTTCCTCCTGTGGTTGGGCTGGTTTGGGTTCAACGGCGGTTCGGTACTTTCAGGTGATCCTGGTAAAGTGTCTTTCGTGCTGGTTACTACCAGTTTAGGCGCATGTACAGGAGCAATAGGAGGTCTGTTCGCCGGATACTTTGTTTTCAAAAGATTGGATTTTGGTATGGTTCTAAACGGCCTGCTTGCAGGTTTGGTAGGAATAACTGCCGGTGCGGATGTGATCAGTCCGGGTTGGGCGCTGGTAGTAGGTTTTGTGGCAGGAATAATGGTAGTGCTTTCGGCTATTACTCTGGACAAACTAAAGCTTGATGACTGCGTAGGGGCAGTATCCGTCCACCTCGTGTGTGGTGTATGGGGAACATTAGCTGTTGGTATTTTTGGTGTAGCAGCCGATGGTACTCCCATGCCCTTCCTGCCGCAACTTTATGGAGTAGCAGTATGTGGTGCTACAGCCTTTGCCTCGGCATATATCATCTTTTTCGTACTAAAGAAACTTTTCGGTATCCGGGTTTCAGAGCAGCATGAAATAGAAGGTCTTGATAGTCATGAACATGGTATACGTGGTTACACCATTGTATACGATGAATAGGCCGGAATAAATAAGAAGCCCTTCTGAAAGAAGATCTCACCTTTCCATCAGAATTAACGGGCTTCTATCAGTTAACGCAATTATTAACTTAACCCAAATGTAAGATGAAAAAGTCATTTGCACTATTTACTATGTTACTTTATTTCACAATTATGCCGGTTTTTGCCCAAGATGAGGAGGCCAAAGAAGAGGAGACAAGTGGGGAGTTCTCTCTCTCAGGTTCTGTTGATGTCTACTATAGAGCAAACCTTAATGCCAAAAATAGCGGAGAGAATTATCAGGCTCCCGGTACATCTTTTGCCAATCTCCCGGGCTTTAGCCTCGGAATGGTGAATTTTATTGGTTCCTATCAGGCGGAAAAAGGCGGTTTCGTGGCTGATCTGGTGTTTGGTCCCAGAGGTGAAGATGCTGTTTTCGCCTCTCCATACTATAATTCTGAGCGGGGAAGCTCCCAGATAATCAATCAGCTTTATGCTTATTGGAACGTAAATGATGCATTGACACTTACTTTAGGAAATTTCAATACATTTTTGGGTTACGAAGTAATATCTCCGGCAGCCAACTTCAATTATTCAACTTCATACATGTTTTCTTATGGCCCTTTTTCTCATACCGGGCTGAAGGCTGATTTGAAGATTTCAGATGACTTTTCATTAATGGCCTCTGTTATGAATCCAACGGATTTTACAGAATTTAATCCTGTAGGTACCTATACCGCAGGATTACAGGTAGGCCTGTTCGGAAGCACCTATCTCAATTTCCTGTATGGAGATCAGGATGGAAAACTTGATAAGGATGAGGCTTCTGCTGACGACTCTTCAGCAGGAAGTACTTTTCAGGCAGATATTACTACCGGGGTAGATGTAACAGATGCTTTCTTTCTGGGCTTCAATGCCACATACAACACCACCAGTTCAGGTGAGATGTATAACGGAACAGATGTAGTTGACTCAGATGGTGATGGTGCCGGTTTTTACGGCGCTGCAGCTTACCTGCAACTAACTACCTCAGAGACATTTGCAATTGGTACAAGAGTAGAATACTTCAAAGTATATAATAATGGACTTGAGGTGATAGCCCTTGATCCCGATGGTGATGGTAGTGTACTTGATATCACCCTTTCTGCCAATGCAAGAGTAGGTAATTTAACAATTATCCCTGAATTAAGATTTGATGCTTCTTCTGAGGATTCTTTTTTAAACAAGGATCTGGAGCCGAATGGAAGTCTTGCGTCATTTCTTTTGGCGGCGGTTTACTCTTTTTGATAGCTAATGAGTGTACTGGTTCATATATTAATATTTAACAATCTATTGCTGTTTGTTAACCTGTTGGGTACTCCGGTTGAACCGGAGTTTCCAGCATTTTACGAGAAAATAGTGCCTTGTAAGGGGCAAGGACAGGCAGCTATTTACAACCAGATTGTTCAGTATTTTAATGATCAGGAAACCTCCGCAGGTGTGGATTCCACCACACTGCTCATTTCAAAAGATAAACTTCGCATCTACAGCCGGATATTGGGCGAACTTAAAAAGCCGGTAGGGAAGGTGGTATTTAATATCCGTGTGGATATAAAAGATGAAAAATTCAGACTCATCCTCTATGAACCGTGGTTTACGCTTCTTGTCAGGGATAGGTACGGAAAGCTTGTATATGATGATAAGGCTGAAAAGGTAGTGGAGGAAAATTTTAAACACAGGCTTTCCCTTTACAGAAAAATAGAATCCCAGTTGCAGACTTATATTGATAACGCAGGAGAAGAGATAAGGGAAGGGATGGCTAAAGAAGAATTAAATATAACTAATTGGTAATAATTTTAAATGTTTTAAAACTATGGCAAAAACTAAACTCGAGTATGTATGGCTGGATGGTTATAAGCCCACTCAGTGCTTAAGAAGTAAGACAAAAATAGTTTCAAATTTTGATGGTACCCTGGAATCATGCCCTTTGTGGTCATTTGATGGTAGCTCTACGCAGCAGGCAGAAGGAAATTCATCAGACTGCTTGCTCAAGCCGGTTGCCATTTTCCCTGATCCGGGAAGAAAAAATGCCTATCTGGTGATGACAGAAGTACTTAATCCTGATAAAACACCACATGTTAGTAATGGCCGCGCCCTTATTGATGATGACGATAATGATTTCTGGTTTGGGTTTGAGCAGGAATACTTCCTTTGGAACCCGGACACTAATCTACCCTTAGGATTTCCTACTGGCGGATATCCTCGTCCTCAAGGACCTTATTACTGCTCGGTAGGCGCTAACAATGCTTATGGCAGGGAACTCGTTGAGGAGCATCTGGACCTGTGTCTGGAAGCGGGTATCAATGTAGAAGGTATCAATGCGGAAGTGGCTACCGGTCAGTGGGAGTTCCAGATCTTTGCAAAAGGAGCAGCCGAGGCCGGTGATCAGATATGGATCGCCAGGTATCTGCTTGAAAGAACTGCTGAGAAATACGGCTTGTCTGTTAACTGGCACCCTAAGCCGCTTAAGGGTGACTGGAACGGCTCCGGTATGCATGCCAACTTCTCTAATAGCATTTTGCGTGAAGCTGGTTCTAAAGATGTTTATGACCTGGTATGCGAATCATTTGGGCCAAAGGTAAAAGAGCATATAGAAGTATATGGTGCGGATAACGATCAGCGCCTGACTGGTGCGCATGAAACCCAGTCTATCGATAAATTCAGCTATGGCGTTTCAGATCGAGGAGCTTCTATCAGGATTCCGATAGCCACTGTAGAAAATGGCTGGAAAGG
This sequence comes from Fulvivirga kasyanovii, assembly GCF_009711405.1. Lineage (GTDB taxonomy): Bacteria > Bacteroidota > Bacteroidia > Cytophagales > Cyclobacteriaceae > Fulvivirga > Fulvivirga kasyanovii. Next base: position 17,132 of record NZ_SMLW01000610.1, read on the forward strand.
CTGGCTTGAAGACAGACGTCCTGCTTCTAACGGTGATCCTTATAAAATTGCTGCCAGAATTATCAAAACAGTAAAAGGAGCTGAAGTAGCTGTTGCAGCTACTGTATAATAAACCTGTGATGAAGGTGTGCCCTGATAAGGGAAGGGAGCTTTAAGCTTTCTTCCCTGTCTTTTTAAAGACGGCATCAAACGCATTCTTCAACTCCTGACCGGCTTTTTCCAAACTGGCCTCGGCTTCGTCCCACCTGTCTTTGTGCGTTTCTTTAAAGTTTTTAAATTCTCCCTTTAAGGTTTCTGCATTCCTCTTCAACTCTTCAATTCTGTCGGCATAATCCACCTTAGCCTGATCTTTTGCTACTTTCAGGTCCTCTATAAGCTCATCTATTTTCTTGCCGATATCTTTAAATAAATGTTCTGCTTTGCCTTGTGATTGATCTTCCATTATACCATTTAATTTATTTATTGTTAATTACGTATAAAGAGAAAGTTAGTTTATAAATACATATTATATGAAGCATCTTCAGAATCCCATGGAACACATTGCAGAATTACTTGAAACCAAAGCCTGTGTTAAACAAGAGACCTACAGGAACTTACAGGATGTGTTTAAGTCATTAATGACTGAGGCAGATAATGTGATCAGGGAAGTTAACAACAAAATAAAAAAGAGGGATAGAGACGTCACTCTCGCAGTTACCAGTATCAGTGATAACGAATTTCATCTCAAAGTGGCTGGTGATCTGCTTATTTTCTTCATGCACACCAATATCATTATGCTTGACAAGAAGCATAGCCTAAACAAAAGCAAATATGTGACAGACAACCCCATGAGAAAATACCTCGGGCAGATCAACGTCTACAATTTTATGGCAGACTCATTGAAGTATAACAGAATTAATGACCCGGGATACCTCATCTCCAGGCTCTTTGTAAACTGCGAAAAGCACTTTCTTATAGAAGGTGACGGGCAATTGAACTACATGCTCGAAGATGTCTCCTCCCAGCCTATTACATCAACAGATATCAGTGTTTTTGTGCAACTGGTTATTAACCAGGCAATAGATTCCGATCTTATAACTTCACCTTTCCCGGCTATACGGACAATTACCCTGAACCAAAAGAACGAAAAATCCCAAGCCTTGGGCGGTGGGTACAAGATAGGTTTTCAAATGTCTTACCAGCAGGAGGTTAAATAGGTGTAGTGCCCTTAAATAAATAAGAGTCGGTTTGAAGGTTGATTTATGGTTAAACACAAAATATTTGATGGCCGGTCTTACTTTATTTTATTCTTCCTTCAATCTCAACGCTAAAGGTTTATCTTTGTGATAAAGAAATTATAGATGTTGTTACGAAAGCTATTGATATTGTTGGTTAGTGTGATGCTGATTGCAGGGTGTGCTTCATCAAAGAAACGGAACGGCAAAATAAAACCGGGCAAACCCATACCATGTCCGATGAAGGATTGCTAATTGAACATGAAGAAAATTGTTATAGCCATAGACGGTTACTCCGCTTGCGGGAAAAGTACAACAGCCAAGGCTGTAGCCACTGTTCTGGGTTACACCTATATTGATACCGGCGCTATGTATCGTGCCATCACGCTTTATTTCCATCAAAACCACGTAAGTCTTACCAATAAGAAGGACGTAGAAAAGGCCCTTGAGAATATTGATATTACCTTTCATAAAAACGAAAAGACAGGTTTGGCAGAGACTTTTCTTAACGGGCTTAATGTGGAAGGCGAGATCAGGAAAATGTATGTTTCTGAGAATGTAAGCCAGGTAAGCTGTCTTACAGAAGTGAGAAGGGCCATGGTTGCACAACAGAGAAAGCTCGGAAAGAAGAAAGGCGTGGTGATGGATGGCAGGGACATAGGCACGGTTGTGTTTCCTGATGCGGAGCTTAAAGTCTTTATGGAAGCCGATATTTATGTACGCGCAGGAAGGCGTCAGGAAGAACTGTTGGAGAACGGGCAGCTCGTGGATTTGAGTGAAATTATTGAGAATTTAAAAAAGCGTGATCATATAGACAGCACACGGGCGGAAAGTCCTTTACGAAAGGCCGATGATGCCCTGGTACTGGATACCACTTTCCTGACCCTTGAGGAGCAGGTAGACGAGGTCATAAATCAGGCTTTAAGCAAAATATTGAATGATAAAAGGGAATCGGTTGATGCTGAATAACCACCCTGATAATTATTTGTTTTAAATTATAGTCTTAGATTTTAATTGTAGGAAAAATTGTTAATTTTGCCTCGATTTTAATGATAAGATTTGAATCTTAAAGTAAAGCATGTCTAAATTCATCAAGCTAAAAAAGGGGTTTGATATCAACCTGGCGGGCAAGGCTGAGAAGAAGATCGTAGAAGTTGAGCAACCAGAAACTTTCGCGTACAAGCCTTCAAGTTTTCACGGTATTTTAAGGCCGAAATTAAAGGTAAAAGAGGGTGACACTGTAAAAGCAGGTACCCCAATACTTTTCGACAAAAAAAATGACAAAGTTCAACATGTTGCACCGGTTAGCGGTGAGGTCGTGGAGATCAGACGAGGTGAAAAAAGAAAGCTCCTCGAGATTGTCATCTTGGCTGATAAAACTATCGAATACGAAACATTCGATAAGTATACCGTGTCAGATATCAATGGTTTATCCAGGGAAAACATAGTCAACCAAATGCTTGGTGGCGGTGTTTGGCCTAACCTTGTACAGAGACCGTTCGGTGTTATCGCGGATCCTTCCGAAACACCGAAAGCGATTTTCATTTCTGCATTCGATTCCCATCCTCTGGCTCCGGAATATGACCTCATTTTTAAAGGTCAGGACCAGTATTTTCAGGCGGGTATCGACATATTGAAAAAGCTTACTCCCGGTGCTGTACATGTAAACGTCAACGCCGATGCGGAAGTATCACCTATGTTTGCCCATGCAAAAAACATAGAACTGAACAAATTTTCAGGGCCTCATCCGGCCGGAAACGTTGGTGTTCAGATCCATCACCTTGATCCTATAAATAAAGGTGATATTGTGTGGACAGTCAATCCCTTTGGTGTTATCCAGATCGGTAAGCTTTTCCTCGAAGGTAAGTATGACGCTTCCAGGATAATTGCAGTTGCCGGATCTGAAGTAACGAAGCCACAGTATTACAAAACATATACAGGAGCATCCATCAAGAAATTTATTGAGGGTAACCTCAATAGTGATCATGTGAGATTTGTTTCCGGTAATGCTTTGACCGGACATAAAATAAATGCAGACGGCCATTTAGGCTATTTCGACAGTTTGCTTACAGTATTGCCTGAAGGCGATAAATACGAACTTTTCGGGTGGATCAAGCCTACTACTCAAAAACTGAGTTTTCAAAGAGCATTTGGTCTTTTCTCATTTATGTTCCCTAACAAAGAATATGCACTGGATACCAATGTAAAAGGTGAACCTCGTGCTTTTGTTCAGACAGGAATATTCGAGAAAGTAACTCCTATGGATATATTGCCAACCTATCTGTTGAAAGCTATTCTTGCAGAAGACTATGATGATATGGAAGCGTTGGGCATTTATGAGATTATAGAAGAAGATCTTGCGCTATGTGAATTTATAGATGTATCCAAGCACGATATACAGGACATAGTGCGCGAAGGCCTGGACTTAATGCGATATAGTTAATTCATAAAGATATAAGAGCGATAAAATGAAGTTTTTAAGAGAAGCACTTGATAAAGTAAAACCTCACTTCGAAAAAGGCGGAAAGTGGGAGAAGTTTTACTATATATATGAGGCTCATGATACATTGCTGTTTGCTCCTAACCATACCACCAACTCAAAAGGTGTACAGATTAGGGATGCAATGGATATGAAGCGTTTGATGATGACAGTGATCATCGCCATGATCCCTTGTCTGCTGTTTGGAATATACAATGTAGGATATCAGCATTTCCTGGCCATCGGTCAGCCTGATGCAGGATTCGGAGATATAGTATTGATAGGATTGATTCAGGTAATTCCTATTCTGGTGGTTTCATATGCCGTTGGTCTGGGTACTGAGTTTACATTTTCAGTGATCAGACAGCACCCTATCAATGAAGGCTTTCTGGTAACAGGTATGCTCATTCCATTGGTGATGCCTCCGGATATTCCACTTTGGCAGGTAGCACTGGCCACTATTTTTGCAGTAATTATCGCAAAGGAGGCATTTGGCGGTACAGGTATGAATATTCTTAACGTGGCGCTTACAGCCAGGGCATTTCTATACTTTGCTTATCCAAGCCAGATATCAGGAGATGTATGGACATATATTGGCGAAGGTAATAAAGCTATTCAGGGTTTTACAGGAGCTACTCCTTTAGCGATCGGCGCTGAAACAGTAGAGAATGGTAAGAATGTAGTAGCATCACTTAGCGCATATGGAAACGGATGGGCTGATGGAATTTATGAATTCTCAAATATGTTCTTTGGCTTTATGCCTGGTTCAATCGGTGAGACTTCAACACTAATGTGCCTGATTGGAGCTCTTATACTGATATTTACAGGGGTAGGAAGCTGGAAGATCATGGTCAGCGTTATCGCAGGTGCACTTGGTGCAGGATTCCTGCTTAACGGTCTTGCTGTAAATGAATTTATGGCTATGCCTGCACATTACCACCTTGTAATTGGTGGGTTGGCATTCGGTACCGTGTATATGGCTACCGACCCCGTTACGGCATCTCAAACAGAGACCGGTAAATGGATTTATGGTTTACTGATCGGTATACTTACAGTGGTTATCAGGGTATTTAACCCGGCATATCCTGAGGGAATCATGCTTGCAATACTATTTATGAACGTATTTGCACCACTTATTGATCACTATGTAGTAATAGCTAATAAGAAAAGGAGGTTACAACGTGCGACAGTCTAACGGATACATTATACTATTTACAGCAATTATGACGGTCATAGTTGGAGGATTGCTGTCTTTGGCTTCTCAAGGTCTTGCACCTGCTCAGAAGAAGTCAATCGAACTGGATACCAAAAGTTCTATCCTGTCTTCAGTAATGGACAGAGCACAACTGGAGAAAATGAAGCCTAATGAAGTGCTTGAAATGTACGATAAGCGTATATCTTCTTTAGTGGTTGATATCAATGGCAATATTGTGGAGAAGAATGAAAAGGGCGAGCCGATAGTTGCCGAAGAGGTTAGTATTCTTAAGAATTATAAGAAGAAGCCAGAGAACAGACTCTATCCTGTTTTTAAATATATGAGTGCGGAGAACCCTGATAAGGTTGAATCTTATATATTGCCTCTGTATGGTGCAGGACTATGGGACAAGATTTGGGGATATGTGGCATTGAACACCGAATTGACTACAATTGTTGGGGTGTCATATGATCACAAGCAAGAGACACCAGGCCTTGGAGCGAGAATAGGTACACCTGAGATTCAGAACAGATATGTAGGCAAAGAGATCTACAACGAACAAGGAGAACTTGTTTCTGTTACCATGGTTAAAGGTGAAGGAAACACAGGGCTGGATTCACATCAGGTAGATGGAATGTCAGGAGCTACATTAACAGGAAAAGGTGTTAATGATATGTTGAAAAATTACCTGAATTATTATCAATCTTATTTTAAGAAAGTTAAATCTGGCTCAGTTGCTGCACTTTAAGTTGTAGTGAGAGACATTTAGAAACAGATACTATAATATTATGAGTACTGAAACTTTAGAGCAAAAGAAGGAAGAAGTCGTTCAGAAACCCGCTGAAGGCCTTCTGTCTAAAAGAAGAAGAAGATTAATTTCTGATCCGCTTAATGAAGATAACCCTATCACCGTTCAGGTATTAGGGATTTGTTCGGCGCTGGCGGTTACAGTTAAAATGGAACCTACCCTGATCATGTCAATCGCGGTGGTGTTTGTAATCGTATTCTCCAACCTTATCATATCATTGTTAAGAAACCTTATACCTAACAGGGTAAGGATCATTGTGCAGTTAGCCGTGATCGCTACACTGGTAACTCTGGTAAGTGAGGTGCTAAAAGCCTACAATTATGAAATGTATAAGATACTGGGAGCTTTCGTAGGTCTGATCATTACAAACTGTATAGTAATGGGTAGATTGGAAGCTTTTGCCATGGGAAATAAACCTTACGATTCAATACTGGACGGATTGGGTAGTGGTTTCGGGTATGCCTGGATTATTCTCACTGTTGCTTTCTTTAGAGAGATGTTCGGATCAGGTTCGATATTTGACTTTAAAATATTCGAAGCTGTAGGTATCAATAACTTCGCTACCAATGGATTGATGGTTGACTCTATCGGTGCATTTATGGTATTGGGTATATTGATCTGGGTACAGAGATCTAAGACAGGTTACGTAGAACACTAAAAAATATTTAGAAATGGAATTAGTAAGCTTAGGAATAAAATCCATCTTTATTGAGAACATGATCTTTGCCTACTTCTTAGGTATGTGTTCTTTCCTTGCGGTTTCTAAAAAAGTGTCTACGGCAGTGGGCCTTGGAGCTGCAGTTATATTCGTATTAACTATTACAGTACCGGTAAACTGGTTACTACAGGAGTACATTCTGAAAGAGGGTGCATTGTCATGGCTGAGTGCAAGTTTTGCCGAAGTGAACCTGGAGTTCCTCCAGTTCATCATGTTCATTGCTATCATTGCAGCTATGGTTCAGTTGGTTGAGATGATCATTGAAAAGTTCTCTCCGTCACTTTACGGCTCTTTGGGTATATTTCTGCCTTTGATCGCTGTAAACTGCGCTATTTTGGGGTCTTCATTGTTTATGATCCAGAGAGACTATTTGCTGTCTGAAGCAACAGTATTTGGTTTCGGTTCAGGAATTGGCTGGATGCTGGCTATTGTAGCCCTCGCAGCTATCAGGGAAAAACTAAAATACTCTAATGTGCCTGCCGGGTTGAAAGGTTTAGGTATCACCATGTTGATCACTGGATTGATGGGTATCGCATTCAAATCTTTTATCGGTATCGCTCTTTAAGAACAAAAAGACTATAAATACAGTTAAAAGGGTTTCTACAGGTTGGAAACCCTTTTTTATGCAAGCAAACACTGAATTATGAGCAAGTTTACATTCCACCGATTTATCAGCTACTTTTTTAGGGGCTTGTTGTTTGTAGTGCCTTTGGCGCTTACCATATACATAATCTATGAAATACTTGAGTGGCTTGACGGGCTTATACCGGTCAATATTCCCGGGCTGGGTTTATTAATAATTGTAGTTAACATAACCTTTTTAGGATATCTTGCCTCCTTTTTTATTACCAGGCCATTCTTTGATCAACTGGAGAGGTATCTCGTCAAGATACCCCTGGTCAATATCATTTATACTTCTATTAAAGATCTGATCGGAGCATTTGTAGGGGAGCAGAAAAAATTCAATGTACCCGTCACTGTAGCTATGACTGAGGACAGGTCAGTATTGAAGGTGGGATTTATAACCAGGGATGACCTTGCAGAAATAGACCTGCCAGGCTATATGTCTGTATACCTGCCACACTCTTACAACTTTTCAGGTAATCATTTTTTGGTCAAGAGGAGCCACGTAAAACCTTTACATATGAATGGAACCAACGCAATGAAATTCGTTGTGTCAGGCGGTGTATCAGGCCTCGAGGAAGAAAAGAAAAGGGACACCAGTTTGTAGTGTCCCAGTATTGTTAATAACTGTAAGTTTTAATTTTTAGCTGATCACTCCGGAACCTATCAACTCGTCCTCCTTATACCAGGCAGCGAACTGCCCTGCAGCTATGGCCTTTTGTGGTTGGTCAAATATAATATACAACCCTTCTTCCCTCATGAAAAGCATAGCCTTTTCAAGCTCCTGACGGTATCTAATCCTGACATCGTAAGCGAGTGAATCACCTATATTCATTTTGAGGTCTTCCCGTATCCAATGAATGTCATCTGGTTTTATCAGTAAACCTTTTCTGTAAAGTCCGGGGTGGTCTTCTCCCTGGCCGGTATAGATGACGTTTTCATTGGTGTCTGTTTCAATAATAAACAGCGGTTTAGGAGTGCCTCCGATGTTCAGGCCCTTTCGCTGACCGATCGTATAGTAATGTGCTCCATTATGTTCTCCTACTACTTTTCCATCAGTAAGGTGGTACTGGTAGCTGGCACTCATTTTTTTCAGTGTCTCCGAAGAGGCCCCGTTGAGTTCCACCTGAGAAGTATTGTTTTGATAAGTACCGGCTTCTGCGGGAACTTCGACCACTACACCTTTCTTAGGCTGTAGTTTTTGTTGAAGAAATTCAGGTAGTCGAACTTTGCCAATAAAGCATAATCCCTGGCTATCTTTTTTGTCTGCCGTGATTAACTCCTGTTCTTTGGCTATTCTTCTTACCTCAGATTTTTGAAGTTCACCAATAGGAAATAACGCCTTCGACAGTTGATCCTGGGTGAGCTGACAAAGGAAATAACTTTGGTCTTTATTCGGGTCTTTGCCAGCCAGCAGTTGATATGTGGTTTTACCATCTTCTTCAATGGTTCCCCTTCTGCAGTAGTGTCCGGTGGCAATATAATCAGCCTTTAAACGCATGGCTGCTTTCAGGAAGATATCAAATTTGATCTCTCTGTTGCAGAGTACGTCAGGGTTAGGTGTCCGGCCCTTTTGGTACTCATCGAACATATAGTCAACAATCCGCTTTTTGTATTCTTCACTTAAGTCAATAGCCTGGAAGGGAATACCTAATTTTTGAGCAACTATCATAGCATCGTTGCTGTCTTCCAGCCAGGGGCATTCTTTACTGATGGTTACGCTGTCGTCATGCCAGTTTTTCATAAACATACCTATGACATCATAACCCTGCTCTTTTAACAAGTAAGCGGCTACACTGCTATCCACACCGCCCGACATACCTACTACTACTCTTTTCATACTGCAAAGTTATACGTTTAGGTTTAAAAACTGTTGCTCTTTTCTCCTAAGCTATGTGAGCATCAAAAAGTTCAGGGGAGACATATGAAGTAGTTAAGGATCAAGCTGATTTTTTGGGGAGATCCTAAATTTTCACCTCTTTGCTGACAGGCAGTTGTTAATAGCAATCGGCAAAAGCAGTAGGCAAGCCAAGATGGGATAGTAATAGGTATGGCTAGTGATTTCAGTTTTAGTCTGGTTTGAGAAGTGAACGTGGGGCGCCTGACGGTGGTCGGGTGATCAGGAAAAACTACCTAATCCTGACCCCACTCGACTCATTACTGAGAGAGTGAGATAGGATCAGGAACTTACAAACAAACTATAAACCAAATTCGATTAACATCGGTTGAGACAATCTTTAATATCTAATTATCCTGATTTATTTCGCGGATAATTTCATCTAC
>NZ_SMLW01000588.1:0-21923 GCF_009711405.1 Fulvivirga kasyanovii
CATCGGGCTAAGCATAACCTTTACTTCTTGTGAAAAGGATGGTCTTACTGAAGAGGAGATTTTAAATCTTGCTCAGGCTACCTCTTTTACCGTTGAGGTAACCGAACAAGGATCGGGTAAATCTATATCAGGAGTAGAGGTGAGCGTTTTGACCGGTGGCGTGACATATTCTTTGGTTACAGATGAATTTGGCGTAGCTGTTTTTGAAAATATAGAACAAGGACAAGCAGTCGTTAACCTTAAAAAGGAAGGTTATTTTGAGTCATCGTTTGAAACAAAAATAGAAGCAGAAGGAAGAGCAAGTGGAGACGTAGCGTCTTTTTCATTGTATTCTCTTGAAGATGCCGTTTTGATAAAAGGCAATGTTAAAATACAAATTGATCTTACAACTGATGCTTATGAACATCCTGAAGGCATTACAATTGCCGCAGTATCTGGTAATACTATACTCGCTTCCGCAGTTGTGGATAGTGATGGAAATTACTCTATGCTCATCCCTGCCAGTGTAGATGGTAGGTCGGTTACGTTAATGTTTCCAGACGTTTTATATGATCAGAAAATAGCCGTAAGGGAAGATGGGGATATTGTTATGAAAACTGCTAAGGGTACAATATTTAGACCTTATGATAAAGCTGAGGCTTTACCTTCTACGGCCAATATATTAGCAACAATAGCGGGTCCTAACTATACCAGTGGCCGTCAGGCTTACGTTGAATCTTTAACTGTTGAATCTGGTGTAATTACTGGTGTTGAATTGGGCGATATTGGCTATGGTTATTCCATATATCCTGCTATTTACATTAATTCTCTAAATGGTGGGTCTGGTGCTAATATTCAGGTGGATTATGATTACAATGGTTCGTATTGTTCTGCGGAGAGATACAGACTAGATCCTGATGATATTTATATCTACAGTGGAGGATCAGGTTATCCGGATTATGAACCTAATGTAAACGTTTCGACTATGCACCCAAGCGGGTTTAAATGGAGCAACTGTGATTACTTAAATGAAACAGAGACCATTAAATCTGGTGATGTTTATATAATCGACGTTAACTACGGAACAGGAACAGAACTGGGAGAAATTCAATAATTATCCCCCTCAAATAGTAATAGTAAAGGGCCGTTCAATATCAATTGGGCGGCCTTATTTTATATAAAATACTCTACAGCCTCTATTCTTTGTTGTTCCGTATTTTAATTTTCGACCCTTCCAATATTTCCAACGCACATAATTGAACCTTTATCAGGTTATTTAACTTACTACTAAATAATCCGTATTTTTGCGGAAGAATTTATTTAAATGACCTGACATGTCAGAAGTAGTATTAGAAAAAAGAAGTAAACCCATTTTAAAGCAGGAAATCGCCTTTGCGATGGTACACCTGCTTCCTTTAGGCGCATTATGGACGGGTGCCACCTGGTTTGACTGGGTAGTTTGTGCGGTTTTATATTTTGGCCGGATGTTCTGGATTACAGGTGGCTATCACCGTTATTTTGCACATAAATCATATAAGACATCACGTTGGTTTCAGTTTGTGATTGCTTTTATGGCGCAAACATCAGCGCAAAAAGGTGCTCTTTGGTGGGCGGCTCATCACAGGCATCATCACAGATACAGTGACCAGCCCGAGGACCCACATTCTATGAAATTGTATGGCTTTTGGTATTCACATATTGGCTGGATCGTTGGGCCTGACTATAAGAAGACGGACTATAAAACTATTGGCGACTATGCCAAGTACCCCGAGCTGGTATGGCTAAATAAAAATTACCTTGTACCACCGCTGGTGTTGGCGTTAGTTGTAATGGCTTTAGGAGGCTGGGTCAATGGAGGCAGCCCACTGCTGATGTTTACCCAGGCCGGATTCTCTACCCTGTTTATAGGATTTTTCCTTAGTACCGTTATTCTTTATCATGGTACTTTTTCAATAAATTCTATTATGCATAAGTTTGGAAAGCAGCGCTATAAAACCGGGGATGAATCCCGAAACAGTTTATGGCTTGCTTTACTTACTTTAGGTGAGGGCTGGCACAACAATCACCATTACTATGAGGTTGCAGCCAGGAACGGATTTTTCTGGTGGGAAGTTGATTTTACCTATTATGGCTTGAAACTTTTTAACTGGATGGGGCTGATATGGGATTTGAAAGGTGTGCCTAAGCATATACTTTACTCGAAAGATAAACAGCACGCCAAAGAGCTTGCCGCCAAACTTAAGCATAATGAGCTGAGTGTAAGCGAGCTTCGAAAAACAGCGTAAAAGGAACTAAATAATTATAAAATAAAGGTTGTCCATGTGGCAACCTTTTTCTTTATGCGGCGTTATGGTTTTAGGATAATAATATGATTAATTATGACTTCGTTATTTGTTGAATTTAGAGCTAAATTCAGGAAATCCGGAAGAGTACATTTTAAAGGCTTTCAGGAAGCCTTTGCTTTGTTTCAAGAGGTAGATAGGATGACAAAACCGTGGCTGGAAGATGAGGATCTTGAGCCACCGGTGGGGACTATTGATTAGACTTTTCTCATAGCAGGTCATTAATAACCTAAATGACTCCCCTTACGTTTTAATTTTGAGTGAATTCTGTAAGAAAAACCGGGCTTATTTTACTGCTGGTATTTTTATTACCAGCAGTTTTTTATTCTGTGTACGAAATCTCTTCTTTGAGCAGGAATGAGGAGGTAATCAATAATATTTACCAAAACCAGCTTGATGCCATCCTTTATTCGGTAAACCAATATTCTGATGATGTTGCGGATAGTTGGACATCCAAAATAGAATCTGCCCTATCCTCTTCCGAACTTTCCGATTCTTTGCCACCAGCCATTTTGGAGGTACTTGATGTCAATTCCAGTATAGCCCTTATTTTCCTGACGGATACATCTTACAACCGCAAACCACTTTTATATAGTTATAATGACACTTTGGTCAAGGTGGCATCAGGCAGGGTTGAGGAGGCCATGCAAGCGAATAAACCCCAGGTAGACAGACTGGTCTCATACATGGAAAGTGGGTTTCAGAAACTCCAACCCCTAAGTATAGACTTAACCATAAACAGTAAAGACCTGGTAACACTCGTTTTCATTCTCAATAAGCCGATGGGTGATTATTTGGTTTGCGGTATAGTTCTGGACCCTGAGTTGTTTATAGGAGAAACACTGAGGCCTAAATTACAGACCATAGCTGCTGATAAGTTCATACTTTCTGCACATCAAAAAGGTACAGATGAGTTGGTTTACACCACGATTGATACAGTTAACAGATATGACTATAAGGCTAAGGCCATAACCAATGACTTCTGGATTCTCCCCGATTATTACCTGGGCATAAACCTGAAAGGCCGGGGCATTGATCAGATTGTTAAGGAAAGAACCTATCTCAACCTGGGTTTGATATTGCTTTTAAATATTGTGCTGCTGTTTGGTGTTTGGCTGGCGTTTAAAAATGTGAAGAAAGAGATCCGGTTGGCAGAGAATAAGTCCGTATTTGTTTCTAATGTATCTCATGAAATCCGCACACCACTGTCACTGATCAGCATGTTTGCCGAAACCTTGGAAATGGGCCGGGTACCTACGCAGGAAAAGCGACAGGAGTACTACAAGATCATAAGCAAGGAGGCTCAAAGGCTTACAGCCATTGTGAATAAAATATTGAACTTCTCGCAGGTTGAGGCCAACAAAAGCAGCTATATTCTTAAGGCAGTGGATTTGAGTGATGCTGTGGAAGAAGTTCTTAAAACCTATACCTATCATCTGGAAAGCAAAGGCTTTAAATATTCATTCCTCCGGGAGGAAAACCTAATTATAGAAGCGGATAAAGATGCTTTGCAGGAGGTGATCATCAATGTGCTTGATAACGCGATCAAGTATAGTAAAGACAACAAGCATATCGAGATTCAGACAGGAACATCCGGGAATCGGGCATTTATGTCCATCCGTGACCGGGGAATCGGTATTGCCCTGAAGGATCAGAAATATATATTTGACAAGTTTTACCGGGTTTCGACCGGAGATTTGGCCAAAGGTCAGGGGACAGGTCTTGGATTGTCGTTGGTCAAACATATTATTGCCAGACATAATGGCAAGATCAAAGTAAAAAGCGAATTGGGAAAAGGCACTACCTTTACCGTATATCTTCCACTTAAACAACAGTGATATGGCTGATATCTTAATCATTGAAGATGAACCCATGATGCGGCTTGGGCTAAAAGATAACCTGGAGTTTGAAGGGTATCGTATTGATCTTGCGGTTAATGGCAAAGAAGGCTATGAAAAAGCTATTGACGGAAGCTATGACCTCATATTGCTGGATGTAATGTTGCCCGAGCTTTCGGGTTTTGAGGTATGTAAAAAGCTGAGGCAAAATGGAAACTCAACTCCGGTGATATTGTTGACAGCCAGAGGGGAAGAAATCGATAAGGTTCTTGGCCTTGAGATCGGGGCAGATGACTATGTGACCAAACCCTTTAGTGTAAGGGAGTTAATTGCCAGGATTAAAGCACTGCTTCGGCGGGTAAAAACGGAGGATCAAGGGAATACGGAAGATCTGGAGGTCAGAATTGGAAGGTTGGATATCCATTTTGGTAATTATACTGCCGCAGACGGGGACGAAGAAATAAAAATGTCTCACAAGGAATTTGAAATACTCCAGTATTTATATCAGCACAAAAATCAACTTGTAAGCCGATACGATCTGCTGGAGAATGTGTGGGGCTATGAAGAAAAGCCAACAACACGAACGGTAGATAACTTTATGGTAAAGCTGAGACAAAAAGTGGAAGCTAACCCTAATCAACCCAGGATTATCCTTACCGTACACGGGGCCGGATATAAACTGATCTATTGATTTACAGTATGTTACCTGTCGTGACAATCTTTTACATTTGATTACTTTTTGATGACACCTCAGGGTGTAATAGTGCCGTTATTGACTATAGAAATCAATTTTAGGTCAAAACAACACAGGCATGAAACCACAATTCAAACTATTATTGCTATTCCTTTTAATAGGAGCGGGCGCGATGGCACAGGATCAACAAAACAGCCAGATTGGTGCAAAGATATTACCAACCGGAGAAAAAGGTCTTGTAAAACTTCTTTATGTAAATCCGGGAGAGAAGCAGGTTTCCGTGAATTTTTACGGAGAAAAAGGACTTCTGTTTAATGAAAAGATAAAATCCAATCAATTTAAGAATGGTTTTGTTAAATATTATGACTTGAAATCCCTGAAACCGGGTAAGTATTGGGTAGAAATAGCCGACTCTGAAATCTCAGTCAGGTATGAAATGACATTTACTGAAGAGACCATGTGGGTAAGCTACTGGAATAATTACATGCCGCAAACAGGCTTAGCGGCAAGATAAAAAGAGCTCACTGGGGGGTGATTTAGGGGTGACATGTTCTGAAAAGACCATGGAACCCCTTAACTTTATAAGCTAACATTTAGGAAATTTGAGAACAGCGCTTATATCCGTCTTGGTATTTCTTTTAAACGTTTCCCTTGCTCAGGAGCGACTTATCAACCTTGAGGGCCGATGGAAGTTTTCTATCGGTGATAAACTTTCATGGGCAGACCCCGCTTATGACGACAGCTCGTGGGAAACTATTTATGCCCCGGAGATATGGGAGAACCAGGGTTTTCACGGCTATGATGGCTTTGCCTGGTACAGAAAATCCTTTGACATTACTAACCTGCCTGATAACAAAAGCCTGTATCTGCATCTTGGCTATATTGATGATGCCGATGAAGTTTATCTAAATGGTAAGCTCATAGGTTTTTCCGGGCATATGCCCCCTAAATTTAAAACTGCTTATCGTGCTGAGAGGCAATACACTTTTCCTGTTCAATACCTCAATAGAAAAGGCCCAAATGTTATTGCCGTGCGCGTATATGACGCAACCCGTGAAGGCGGAATTTCTGGGGGCAAACTGGGTATATACGCTTCCAGCTATTCGGCCAGTTTAATTGTAGACCTTCAAGGGGTGTGGTCTTTTAGAAAGGATAATCAGGGCTATAGAAGGGAGGACTGGGAGCAGATTATGGTGCCCATCCCATGGGAGCCACAGGGGCATGAAGAATATGACGGCTGGGCTACCTATAAAAAAACATTTACCTTGCCAGCCGGGACATCCGCTGAAAACCTTGTTTTAGTACTTGGCAAAATAGATGATTTTGACCGCACCTACCTGAATGGTAAATTAATAGGCACTACCAGGGACGACAGGCCATTGGGTAAAAGTTATTCCTATAACGAGCTGAGGGCCTACACTATCCCTGCCGGATTGATCAGGCTAAATGAAGAGAACACGATAATTATAGAAGTGGAGGATATTGGGATGACAGGTGGGATCTGGAAAGGCCCGGTAGGTATAACAACGGTGACCAGGTACTATCGATATTTGAAGGATTAAAAAAAGCCGGACCTCTATGGCCCGGCTACTGGTGAATTTCCTTATGGCCTCAGCCAGGCTTCCCTTATCAGCAATTGCTTTTCGGTAGGGTTTTCCATCAGTTCAAATAAATGCTGCTGAACAGCCTGAACTTTGAATACCGGTGAGCTTAATTCAACTTCATTGAAATTTCCTTCATCATCTTTTCGCAATACCGTATATGAAAGTGTTTGCCCTTCATCAAGACTGTTCTGAATATTACCAATAAACGGCCCGATCTCAGGGCCCAGTGGGGGTATTTCCTGCCCGTTGATCCTTAAGAGAATATCCCCCTCCTTAAAGGCAAGTGAGTCGCCCATAGCATTGAGTTTATCAACACCGGCTATAGCCAGGTACTTTTGACCTTCGTGTTCAGCTATAGTTATGTTTTGTTGTTGAAGACCCATACTGTAAAATTCTATATTTTCTTCTGGTATGTAATTTATTCCCACGGTCTCGAAAATCTCTTTATATGGCAACGGCTTTGTTCCGCCTACATAGGTATTCAGAAACTCTCCTATTTCAGGGTAAGTCATTTCAGTGATAATGTCGAAAAGCTGTTCATCATCAAAAGCGCTGTTTTTGCCATATTTTTTTGACAAGTCGTGCATTAGTTCCTGAAGCCCATATTCACCGTCGGATAACTCAAGCAGTTTGAGGTCTAAGGCAAGTCCTATCAGCGCTCCTTTCAGGTACACATTGTAGTATTGATCCGAATATTTTTCCAGTGTAAACTTGCTGATGTCGGTAAAAGCAACCGTATCCAGAAAGTCAGATGCAGTTATCATCTTTTCCCTGATCATTTCAAGGTATTCATCAGGCCCGATCAGGTCGTATTGGATCTGCATATTGCCTGCGAAATATTCTGTTACACCTTCATACATCCAAAGGTGCTTTGACATTTGCGGGTCATTAAAATCAAAATTGTCTATTTCCTCAGAGTGGATAGTGAGTGGGGTAACTATATGAAAAAACTCATGAGCGGCAAAGTCCCTCAGTTGCTGGGCCATAGCCTGGATTCTCATTTCCGGCATATAATAGAATGAACTGTATGAGTGCTCCAATGCACCATAGGAAAGTACCGGCTGGTCTGTGAAATAGAAAATAAAAGCATATTTATTGACAGGTAGCTCACCACCTAAATACTCCTTTTGAGCCTGCAGTATTTCCTTTATACTGGCAGCTATTTCCTTGGCAGTTACCATTTTGTTTGGTGAGTAAGAAGCTATAAGCACTTCGGTATCAGCCACTTTGATAAGTGCAGTATCCGGAGCGCTATACATGATAGGTGAATCTACCAGCCTGTCGTAATCCTCCACTTTAAACTGGTCTACTTTTTTACCGGAGGCCGTGGCTTTTTCTGATTTTTCCAAATCAATTACCGTGCTCAGGTCTGCTCCTACAGTAGCAGGTACCAATCCTGTAGCGCCATAAAAGTTTTCCTTGCGGATGATGTTAACATCGAAAGGCACTTCTTTCATACCTTCGAAATATCCGAAGAAGCCACTGGGATTCAGCACATAATTTTTGTCGGCCTCAATGTTGGTTCCGGCAGGCTCAAATATGCTTGGCCCATCCTTTTCAGTATCATAAGTATCTTCTACCCAATAGCTGATCTTTGCGAGCTTTTTGGCACCTTTTATAGTCCATGAATTGTCATCCAGTCTTTCGACTTCAAGTTTCCTCCCCTTTTTGTCATATGCAGTGAACTCTGAGACCATTCTGCCATAGTCGGCAATGCTGTACGTGCCGGGAATGATCTTCGGAAGGTAAAATGTGATTTGATTTTCCTTGATGGTAGGCGGCTCAAGCTCTACAAAAACCCTGTCTTCATTAACTTTAGTCAGATCAATTGTATATTTATAATTGTCATTGGCAAAGACAGATATTGCGCAAATACTTAACAGGCTTAGAATTAATAGTTTTTTCATCTTTTGTTTGAAGATTGTTATTTAGTTTAAAAAGTAACGAAAACCTTTTCTCATCGGTTTGTAACATTTGATGGAAGGAAGATAAGTAGGTTGAGGCTACTTTTTGTTAACATGAGTAAATATTTGTTTGTTTTAAAATTAAAAAACATGAATTTCCACACCAGAAAGTGGGTAAAACCCGAAGACTTAAATCCAAACGGCACTTTATTCGGCGGAAGCCTGCTGCGCTGGATTGACGAGGAGGCTGCTATATATGCTATAGTACAACTTGAGAACCAGCGATGTGTGACAAAATATATGTCGGAGATAAATTTTGTAAGTTCTGCCAAAAAAGGGGATATTATAGAGCTGGGCATGAAAGCCATACATTTCGGACGTACTTCTCTGACCATTGCCTGTGAGGTGAGAAATAAACTGACCAGAAAAACCATACTGGCCATAGATAAGATCGTTTTCGTAAGCCTTGATGGCAAACCAGCTCCGCACGGTAAGACTGAAATTACGTATGTTAAAGATCGATTACAGTAAATATTTTACCCCATGAAACCGGAAATACTTAGTTTGGTAGCCTCACTATCGGGAGTACTAATAGGTGGAGGTATCTCCCTTTTACTGCAAAGAAACCAGTTGCGTCATGCTTTCAAGCTAAAAATTGAGGAACTCAAAACCGAGCATATGGCTGAAAGGACCGCCCGTTATTATCTTTCTCACAAGAGCTATACGGATCGCCGATTCGACACCATTAAAAAAGGCCTTGGAGGGTTTGAAGATGATGAATTAAGAAAAATATTGGTCAGGGCCGGTGCCATCAGAAGCTACCGGGATGATGAGGAATGGTGGACACTGCTTGAGCGAATGCCGGAAAAGATAGAAAAATTGAGGGCCGATGATTAAGCTGCTTTTTCGAACTGAGAACCGTCAATCTCCAAAATTACATCCCTTCCATAGGCGGAAGATGGGGTTTGAAAGCCCGGGCGGAATATACCACTGAGGATTTTAGAAGCGAAAAGCAATGTCGCCTTTGAGGTTAGTGTGTAACCATTTGGGGTTTTCAGCCTTGCCTCATAGTATGTTCCCTTCGAATTTTCAGCCCTGCCCCAAAGGTAAGTGTGGCTGTTTTCCCTTTTTTCTTCGCTAGGGCCGGCCGGCTTCTTATCTGCTTGCTTTTTCAGGAAATTTTTCACCCAGTTGATTTTAAGGAAAAAGCGCAGACGGTGTGCCCATTTTAGTGCTTTCAATTGCTTTTTTGATGACCCCGTGAAAACTTCAATATTGGGAATACCTGTGCTGAAGTACGCAGAAGAAACATCGCCCCAGCTTATACCTGCTGACAACTTTTTAAACGGCCCATAGTTTATATCCTTGATCGATTCGCCTTGGGGCTTTGTTTTTAGCTGGTGGTTCGATCGATAAACCTGACCCTCGCCGACCCCTTCTATCATTGTTTTCGACGTTCCTCGCGAAATACCTCCTCCTGTAGCTGCAAAAGCGAGTTGTAACTTTTCAGCGTCAGGAACGCGCGCTTTTAATAATGCTGCCAGACAGTCTGAGGGTACTACGTCAAATCCTGAACCGGGAAGCAGCATGATGCCAGCATTTTTTGCAGCTTCATCATAACCATGGATAAGTTCGAAAACCTGGTACTCTCCCGTAATGTCGAGATAATGGGTATGTGTTGCCAGACATGCTTCCACCATAGCTTTGGCTGTTTGTTGAAATGGACCGGCGCAGTGAATGACCACCTTTGCATCCTGCAGAAGGTGATGTAATGCCTCTTTATTGTTCAGGTCAACTGCCGAATATGAGAAACCTGTCTCCTGAGAAAGTTTTTTTAATTTCTCCTCATTTCTACCTGAAAGTACAACCTGTATGCCTTGCTTACGGGCCTCTTTTACTATGAGCGCTCCGGTATATCCGTACGCTCCATAAACTACAATGTCTGTCATATGCTAGCCAAGCCGAATGTCATCCGGCAATTCGTTAGGATTTTGTGGTGGTTTATTAACACCCCCCTTTTCCAATAGTTCTCCACAAAGCGCGATACCTTTCAATAAACCTTCCATGGGCTTTCCACTTTTGATCCCACTCACAACCAGTCTGACCACAGCTTCCCATTCCTCAGTTTTTACTTTGACATTGATGCCGCTGTCCCCTATTACCTCAACGGCATGCTCCAGGTGACTGACAAATATTAAAATGCCTGTGCGTTTTTCTGTATTGAACACTTCCTCTTCAAGGAAAGCAACCAGCGCTTTTTGCTCTACTCTTTGTCGCATCACTTCGGAAGGAGTAAGCGTCCTGGTTAAAGATGGGATATACTTTACCAGCAGAAAACCACTGACCCCCACTGTGAGGGTAAATATTATGATCTCGAGTGGTGTTATCGGGAAAGGCAGTGCCCAGGTATATGATAGAACGCCGGCTGTAAACAGTGCACCAATCATAAAAATAATAGCCCCTCTAAAAGGCGCGGCTTCATAACTATCACTTTGCTCAACGAAATAAGGAACAATCTCACCTGATGTTTTGCTTTCGGCAGATGCAACGGCCTCTTTGATCTGCCTCTTTTCTTCATCCGTAAATAGAAATTTGCTTTTTGTCATAACTTCAAAAGTTTACCAGCTACCGGAAGCACCGCCTCCACCAAAGCTGCCTCCTCCTCCACTGAATCCACCACCTCCACCAAAGCCACCACTACCGCCTCCACCATAACCACCGCCATAGTAGCCACCGCCGCCGCGTCCTCCACGACCTGAAATCAATGTCAGGAGTGATATAAACCCATACATAACCAGCATGATGAGTCCGGCATGCAGACCTGCTATAATAAGTCCCGTGGCAGTGGATATGATAGCTCCGATGGATAATCCTTTCCACTTGCCCATTCTTTTGCTCAGTGCCTGTGCTGCAATTACAAAAACAACAACCAGAATAAAGTATGGGAATTCGGTTTCTTCTGACGATGTGTCTGTGGCGGTAGGCTCCGGAAGCTCCTCTCCCTGAATGGCAGTAGACAATGCCTCAACCCCTTCATCAATACCGGCATAAAAGCTTCCCTGACGGAAATTTGGTGTGATGTAATTATCTATAATTCTTTTGGCAATAGCATCCGGAATAGCCCCCTCCAGGCCGTACCCTACTTCGATCCTGACCCTTCGGTCATTTTTGGCGACGAGCAGAATAACACCATCATCAATACCCTTTCGTCCGAGCTTCCATTTTTCTGCTACGCGTATGGCAAAGTCCTCAATAGGCTCAGGTTCTGTTGTGGAAACGATCAGTACGGCTATCTGACTGCCTTTGGTTTGTTCGAGGGATTGGAGTTTGCTTTCCAATTGCCCAACTTCAGTAGTGCTCAAAGTACCGGTAAGGTCTGTTACCCTTTGCCATAGATCAGGTACAGGTTGGAGATCCTGTCCGTATGAAATGGAGAGAAAGCATAATAAAAAAAGTTGGAGAAAAAACTTTTTCATGTAAGCCGGTAAACTCTTTTGTTGCATGTCGTTAAACTTACTAAATATATCACTAAATTATGAGTAAAAGTATAGATCAGGTATGGCAAAAAGAAAAGTACTCGTACTAACCGGAGGAGGTGACTGCCCTGGCCTCAATGCAGTAATTCGTGGCATAGTAAAGCGGGCAAAAACAGAAAAGAATTGGGAAGTGTTGGGGAGCGTAGAAGCGTTTAACGGAGTTTTGAAAGACCCCATGGAGGTGATAGAGTTAAACGACAAAATTACCGCAGGTATACATGTAAAGGGAGGTACAATCCTAAAGACCACCAATAAAGGCAACCCATTTGATTTTCCCATTCAGGAAAAAGATGGAAGCTGGAGCACGATAGACCGGTCCGGAGAGTTGGTAGAGCGTATTAAAAGTATAGGGGTTGATGCGGTCATCAGCATTGGAGGTGATGGATCTCAGCGTATCTCCCAAAAACTTTATGAGCAAGGGCTGAACATTATAGGTGTGCCTAAGACAATTGACAATGACTTGTCCGGAACGGATTTTACTTTTGGTTTTCGTACTGCAGTTCAGATAGCTACCGATAGCTTTGATAAGCTTGTAACTACTGCTGAAAGCCACCACCGCGTAATGATCATGGAGGTAATGGGCCGCGGAGCCGGATGGATTGCTTTGCATACTGCTCTGGCCGGTGGTGCGGAAGTGTGTCTGATCCCTGAGATCCCGTATGACATTAATAAAATTGTAGAGCGACTCAATCAGCGTTATGACCAGGGAAAAGGGTTTGCACATATCGTGATTGCTGAAGGTGCACGGCCAAAAAAGGGAAAGGTTACTGCAGTGAAGAGCGATGAAGTTGGTTATGAACACAAAAGACTTGGAGGTGTTGCATACCAATTGTCTGAGCAATTGAAAGCAGCGGGTTGTGAGGCAGATATCAGAGAGACGGTGCTTGGACATACCCAACGAGGAGGTACTCCTATAGCTTTTGACAGAATATTGGCTACGCTATTTGGTGTTAAGGCATTTGAGCTGGTGCTTGAAGGTGAATATGGCAAGATGGTATCTTATAAAAACAATAAAATTACCGCGGTAAGTATAGAAGAAGCCATTCGCAAATACAACATTGTAAATAAAAATTCCTTTATGGTAAAAGCAGCCAGAAGTATAGGCATATCATTCGGGGATTAACATCATATGAAGAGCTGGTGTCTGTTGTTGGTTTTAACTTTGATTCAAAGCGTTGGTTTGGGTCAAAACACTTTGACGCTGATCTCTCATGACAGAGAGATTAACCTGAATAACTATTTATATGCCTATGTAGACACGTCGAGTGCGCTTACTGTTGAGGAGGTAATGGCGCTCCCCGCAAAAAGCTTTAAGCCTATTCCAAAAACAGGGCTGAGGACTAATGTTACTAAAGATGTGATTTGGGTAAAGCTTACCGTGTCCAACCCGCATAATACCCGCGCAGATGTTATTATTGATTTTATAGACCCCTCGCTTGAACACATAGAGCTATTTAAGTTTACAGAAAGTGGTTTGCTTAAATATGCAACAGGCACAGGCTTAAACCCAAGGGATAAAAGCGTTTTTACGAATAGGAATAGTTTTTTAATCGATTTTCCGAGGCGCCAAACTACACAGATCTACTTTAAGGTGACCTCACTTAACTACATGACAATCTCTGCCCGGTTGCTGGATGACGGACATGCGCTGGAAGAAAACATGGAGGAAAGAACATTTCTGGGGATGTTCTACGGAGCTATTCTGATCCTCATGGTTTTTAACCTTTTGTTAGCAGCCATTACGCGAATGCGGCTGTTCTTCATCTATGGTCTTTATATTTTAAGTATCGCCATTTTTACTGGTGCTGCCGACGGCTTTACGCCCTTTTATCTACACTTTTTAATCGTATGGACTGATGGCTATCAGGATATGCTGACGGCCGCCTTCAGCAACATTTTAGGACTTTTGTTTATGCTCGAATTCCTCGAGGTGCGTACATGGTCAAAGTCACTTTTCAAGATAGTGACCGTTTTTGCAGCCCTGGTGGGTGTGTCCATTTTAGGGTTGTTCTTTACCATTCCTTCCTATGGCTTTCCTTTGCTCAATTTATATGGTATTGTAGGGTTGGTGCTTATGATTACCGGAGGCGTTTTAGGTACAGTCAGAAAAATACCACAGGGAGTATATTATCTTCTGGCGTATATTTTATTTGGTGTTTTTATAGTTGTCTTCATTTTAAACCTGCTCAGAGTGATTGAGTACACTTTTTTGGTGCAATATTCGATACACCTGGGCTATATATCCAGCATTATAATTTTGTCGTATGGCCTTGGTGTGAGGATATACAAGCTTTATAAGAGTGATTTGCTACGTGAGCAGGAGAAGCAGCACCTTATCGAACAACAGAGGAAAGAGCTCGAAGTAAAGGTTGAGGAAAGGACCCGGGATATTCTGATCAAGGAGACCAACCTGAGAGCCATACTTGAAAATACTGACAGTGCCATTTGGTTGATTGATGAGCAGTACCAGCTTATTGATTATAACAATGTATTTTCAAGACTGTGCAATGAGGTTTATGGCACTTCTCCGGCCAGAAATCAACTGGTACTGGATATTACCCCACTGAGTGCTGAAAAAAAAAGATGGAAGGAGAGATACAACGAGGCCCTTCAAGGTAAGGGTGGAATATTTATAGATCAGAACAAGATTTCAGGTCAAGTACATCACTTCGAAATATATACTTTTCCCATAGATAGCGGAGGGCAGATAACCGGCGTTTCAGTTTTTGCAAGGGACATTACCATTCGTGTTAATGCTCTGGATCAACTCAAGAGCCAGAACAAAGCTTTGCAAAAAGTGAATAAAGAACTTGATAGCTTTGTGTACAGTGCATCTCATGACCTGAAAGCACCCTTAGCCTCTATTGCAGGCCTGATATCTCTTGTAAGGCGTGAGGAAGACCTGCAGAGCCGTCAGGAGTACTATGATATGGTAGAGCGCTCTATTTCAAGGCTCGACCAGTTTATCAGTGATATTATAGATTATTCTCGAAATGCCAGGCTTGATAAAGAAGCTGAGCCTGTAAAATTCGAGGAAACCATCCGTGAGGTGTTCAATGACCTGGCTTATATGACGGATACGCGTGATATTGAAAAAAATATAAGCGTAACCCAAAATGTGATTTTTAAAACAGATCCGACACGCTTGAAAGTCATTTTTAGGAACCTCATCAGCAATGCTATAAAATATGGTTGCAGTCACGAAGGGAATAACAGAATAGACGTTAGCTGTGATGTGAGTGCCAGAAAAGCCATGATCAAAATACAAGATTACGGGCCCGGGATCAGTGAGGTACATCGCAGAAAGATATTCGACATGTTTTATCGCGCTGATGAAAATGGTACCGGCACCGGCCTGGGGCTGTATATTGTAAAGGAGACCGTGGAGAAGCTGGGCGGAAAGATCAAACTTGAAACGGAAGAGGGAGAAGGGTCAACGTTTATTGTAGAAATACCAAATGCCACATAGGAGTTGTCGCAATGAAGACCACGGTGTGGTAAAGTCACATCTTTTTGAAACTTTAATCTGTTACTTTAGTTATTCAAAAAAACAATGTACTATGGAATTACAGGATCAGGAAAATAGCGGACTGAAAAGGGCAACACTGGGAGCAGGGTGCTTTTGGTGTGTAGAGGCAGTTTTTCAGCAGGTAGAGGGTATTGTATCAGTAGAGTCTGGCTATACGGGAGGTAAAGTAAAAAATCCGACTTACCGTGAAGTTTGTAGCGGACTTACCGGACATGCTGAGGTAGCCCGGATAACCTATAATCCGGAGGTAATTTCTTTTGAAGACATACTTGAAATATTCTGGAAGACCCATGACCCCACTACACTTAATAAACAGGGAGCGGATGTGGGCACTCAATACAGGTCAGCGATTTTTTATCATGATGATGAACAAAAAGCAATAGCCGAAAAATACAAACAGGAGCTAGACCAGGCGAAGATTTTCGATGACCCGATTGTAACGGAAATATCCCCTTTGAAAGAATATTATAAAGCAGAGGATTACCACCAGAACTATTACAACCAAAATTCGGCACAGCCTTACTGCTCATATGTGGTGCGTCCGAAAGTAGAGAAGGTGAGAAGGCTGTTTACCGACAGACTAAAGGAGCAGACCAAATAATTCAACCCCCTATAAAATAAAAACTGCTTCATAGATTCGTTTTCACGGCTATGAAGCAGTTTTTTTGGTTTTCGACTACGCTTATCTTGTCAGAAGTAGTTTTCCTCTGTACACTTTTGCAGGAGTAGTTACCTTATAAGTGTATATGTCATTCGGTAGTCCGTTAGCATTCAGGTCAAATGAATATTTATTGCCTTTGTTCACCTGTCCTTCAAACAATACCCTCACCCTTTCACCACGTTGATTATAGACCTCAACAGTTGTGTTACCTTCGTATGAAGCTTCAAACTCTATTCTTGTAGTTTCACTAAACGGGTTAGGATAAGCCAGAATTTCTGTTTCAGGATTATCTGATTCAACAGTAGCCGTTTCGTGGCTGACGCACTGACCATATTTGTATCCTATAGTATAGGTACCATCCGCCAGATCATAGGCACATGCATCATCTGTAGCACATACGGTAAAGTCGATGGTGAAGCTATCACCAAACTCGCTTTCTCCAAAGTTACTGATGTTGTCAACCTTGAATCCTGATAAGCCTGTACGAGGATCAGTGCCGTACTCAATGGTCCAGTGTTCTGAGTTGCTTACTCCGTCAATTGAAGCACATTCAGGTACGGCTATACTCAGGTGAGAGAGACCGTAAGAATGAGAACCGTTGTATTCGACTGTGGCTGTATAGGTGTAGCAGTTACCATCTACAGATACCAGCACAATATTGGTATCAAAAGGGTTACTGCAAGCCCCGTCACTACCTGAGCCGTTGTCACCATCGCCACTATCGCCATCACTATTTCCACCATCGGTGTCACCACCATCGTCGCCACCGTTATCTCCATCGGTACCATCTCCATCTCCGTCACCATCCGTTCCATCACCATCACCACTTCCTGAATCTCCTCCGTCGTCGGTACCGCCATCAGTGCCATCATCCGTTCCATTGTCACCTCCATCATCAGTGCCGTCATCATTTCCTGTATCAGAACCGTCATCTGTACTATCGTCAGTACCATTATCACTACCGTCGTCAGTACCGTTATCATCACCAGGATTATTTAAATCCGGACATCCTGCGGAGTTTGCATCAACAATGAATTCCTGAGCTACAGAGCAACCGTTGATATCGGTAACCGTTACGATGTATGAACCTGATGTCAGGCCTGTTCTGTCTTCGAGCGAGCTTTCATCCATCCAGTTAAAGTCATAGGGCCCTGTACCTCCTGTTACTGTTAAATCAAGATTGAATTCACTTTCAACGCAATTAACATTTGTGATTTCAGCGGATAAGGACAATGGATCGGGCTCTGTTAAGTAGAAATATAACTTTCTTGAACAACCGGTCGCATCGGTTACAGTTACGTCATACATGCCGCTGGCAAGCCCTGAGATCTCTGAGGTAGTACCACCATTTGACCAAAGGTATGTGTAAGGAGCCTGACCACCTAAAGGAGTTACCTGAATGTACCCGTCAGCGCCGATACACGTAGGGTTTTGTGAGCTAGTGCTTACCTGGAATGTCTCTGCAAGTATGGAAACTCTGAGTGTAGAGCTACACCCTCCTGCTTCTGTTACGGTAACACTATATATCCCTTTGGCTAATCCTGATAAATCTTCAGTGGTGCTGCCATCAGACCAGGTATACGTGTAAGGCTCGGTGCCTCCTGATACTATAAGATCAATGCTGCCGCTGTTATCTTCGATACAAGAAGTAGGTGTAGGAACCGCACTTAGGTTCAGAGAATTGTTTTCTTTCACAATGAAAGATCGGCTGCTGGAGCATCCGTTGCCATCTGTAACCTGAACATTGTAAACACCTGCAGCCAGTCCGCTGATGTCTTCAGTTGTTGCACCGTTAGACCATACAAAAGCATACGGTTCAGAACCACCGGTAACCGTAATGTCAATACTTCCTGTGTTACCGCTACAGCTTGTTTTTTCAACTGCTGCTGTCAAACTGATCGTAGTCTGGTTTTCAACCACAGCAGGAACTTTTACCGAACATCCTCTGCTATCGGTAACATCCAATTCGTAATAACCAGCACTTAAATTACCGATAGAAGCGGTTGTAGCACCGTTAGACCAAAGGTAAGTATAAGGAGCTGTTCCTCCTGTTACATTTACACTGATGCTTCCGTTGTTGGAGCCACTGCACGATGCGGAGCTAATGTTTACCGAAGTATTCAATGCTCCGGGTTGGTTGATCAATGCCGTCAACATAACACTCTCACCATTAGCATCAGTTACTGTTACTGAATATTCTCCTGCAGACAAGTTGGTGCTTTGGGCAGCAGAGCTACCGTCAGACCACTGGTAGGTAAAAGGAGCTTCACCTTCTTCTACAACTACCGCTGCGCTACCATCACTTAAACCAAAGCATGAAACATCACTGGTTTCGATGTGTGCAGAAAGTTGTGAACATGAAATTTCAGTTTGTTCGTAAAAAATACACGTAGCAGCTTTATAAGCTACTTCCGGTGCCCAGCAGTTTAACGAAGCGCTACACGTCTCGTTATCAGGGCAAAGCGTAAATTCTACAGTGAAGTCACCGGCCTGACCGTTTTCTCCAAAGCCGCTGATATTATCAACTTTAAATCCGGTTATGTCACTTTTAGGGTCGGTACCGACTTCGATGGCCCATCCTTCAGAATTAGTAATGGAAGAAACACTACCGCAAGGAATAGACACTGCGTAGTGCGAAAGTGCATGTGAGCAACTTCCATCATTGGTCACCAGCAGGGTATATTTTAAACATCCTCCTTCCGTTTCGGTAACACTTTGTACTTGTGTCCCAAAGCAGCTTTCTCCGCAGTTTTTGGGCAAATCCCCATGTGCAAAGGCATAGCTACCTGAAATAAAAAACCAACAGACAATTAATAGTTTGGGTATAGATGATTTCATAAATGTTCTTTAAGCCACATATAGATGTAGCTCACCGTTGGCAGGTAAGTGCAGCTTTGGACGAGCCGTAGCAACAGCCGATAAGTGATTGGTATATAACGATGACTCGGGTTTGGTGAAGAGGGGCTGTCAGATCAATTCAATGATATCTGCCTGAGGGCTGTTTATATAACTTTGGATATAATGATCAATCTCAATAGTTGTTTTGTAATTGTTGATAACTGTCTTTATATCATCGAGATGCGAAATGCTAACATCTTTGTCGCAAAAACCAAAACCACAATATGTACCTCTTTCTACCAGCACAACGGAGCTCTCTTCTTCCGTACGCCCCGACCCTACTATAGCAAATGATTTTTGTGTTTCATGGAAAGATGCTATGGCTTCGTGTACTTTGTCATTGTATACCTGAGTGCTCTCCTTACCATCGCATGCGCCGGCACATTGTCCGAGGGGCAGGTCATAACAAGGGCCATCGGATTTTTGGATACCTGAGAGCTTGGGACAAAGGTCAAAATCACGGATCTTGTTCATCATAAATTGCCAGGCATCCGAATGCGAATGAAAGAAGATCAGGGGTTGAAGGCCTTTAACGCTTTTACTGATATTAAATCGCAGGTACCCCTGCCGGTCTTCGTACTTATAAATGCCCCAGGTGTTGCTCAGCACCTTTTGTGCCCTGTTGTACTTAGGCCAAAGCCGTTTGATTTCATGCGATTCCAGCAGTAGGGCCACCAGCTCGTTGCCGGTAAGCTCATAGCTGATATGATGGATCTCATTTCGTATGGACTGATTTCGCCGGTTTTTGCTGGTTCCTGAGAAATGCCCCGTTATTCTTTTCTTGATATCGATAGCCTTGCCCACGTAGATCACCTCGCTTCTCTGGTTCAGGAAATAATACACACCGGGCTGTTCAGGCAGGTTTTCAAACTCCTCCTTGGGCAGGTTGGGCGGTAGTGTGGTTTCCTTTGAATTTTTCTTCAACGCCAGGGCTACATATTCGCTGTCCTTTTTGATGAGCATATCAAAAAGAATGGCTGTAGCCTGGGCATCTCCCCCGGCACGATGGCGGCTTCGTATTTCAATATTTAGTTGCTCACAAAGATTGCCCAATCCATACGATCTCAGTCCGGGAAACAGTACCCGGCTTACCCTTACCGTGCATAGCCTTCTGGGACTGAAATTAAGGTTTACTTTTTCAAACTCCTTTTTCAGGAAGGAATAGTCGAAATGTACGTTGTGCGCAACAAAAACCTTGTCTTTTAAATGGTCATATACTTCCTGGGCTACCTCTTCAAAGGTGGGGGCTGCGTCTACCATATCCTGTCTTATACCCGTAAGGCCTGTAATATAAGGAGGTATAATTTGCTCCGGATTGATCAGCGTTTGATAAGAGTCCGTAACTTCATTGCCATCATGAAAAAAGATGGCAATTTCAGTAATACGGTTGCTTCCTGCAAAACCTCCGGTAGTCTCTATGTCAACAATGGCATACACCACACTAAATTAACTATTATGCAAAACTTTTATTTGTAGCCGGTAATGAAAATATCAATGGCCAGCAATTGTTACTTATCAATTTTTTTCAGGTCTATCTTCCAGTTGACAGAATTCAGAACATCTAGGCCAATTTATGTGTTATAGGTAAAAAAGAGCAGCAAACGCTAATAAATATAGCATATTAGATATGACACTTTCACCTGCATCACATATGGAACAAGCAACAAAACCAACAACAGATACAAATCATTCGGGAGACAAAATGGTTCCGGAAAAAGAAAATTCTTCGGCAACTGCCCTGAGTGCAGTGCTCGAATCCAGGTTTTTTTCCCTCGCCATGAAGGTAGCCGAGAAATACTCCTACAGCAAAAGCAAAGTATACAGGCTTTTGCAGCACGCTTTTGAAAAACTGAAAGAAGAGAGCAACAGACACAGATTGCGCAGTGATTTTATGGAGAAGACCCAAGTACTCTCTCGCATGGCCAAAGCATACTACCACGGCGAGTACAGGAAAATACCTACAACGGCCGTACTGCGCATTTTGGGTGGGCTGGTCTATTTCGTCTGGATACTAGACCTTGTTCCTGATTTTATTCCCATACTTGGTCTGGCGGATGACCTGGCAGTAATCGTTTGGGTATACAATGGCCTGAATAATGAGATAGAGGATTTTGAGAGGTGGGAGACGGCCATATCGGAGGATAATTATGAAGGATAATTTTTTAAAACCAATAAATATAAAACTATGAATGACAATGGAAAATTTCTCCTCGGTCTTGCCGCAGGTATTGGGGTAGGTACCGTTTTAGGTTTATTAATTGCACCTGACAAAGGAAGTGTAACTTATAAAAAAGTTGAAGGTGCCATTAGGGATGCTGCAAATGATCTGTTGGAATATGGATCAGAAACTGTAAAATCTGCAAAAAATGAAATGCATTCCGTAAAGAACCAAAATTAACAAGATGTCATTATTGTCGAGAGTAATTCGTAAACCTGTCAATTTTGTAGAGCATCAGGTTCATAAAGTAAAGGAAAATATACGTGAGGAGATTTCGGAGAAAGTTCAGAAACTCATTCTGGTCATATCCCTGGCAGTGTTGATGCTGTTTGCAGTTCTTTTTGTCAGCATCGGTCTTGCCGCTTACTTTAATCAACTGCTCGAATCTGGTGTATATGGATATTTCATTGTTGCAGGTATTTATGTCTTACTTTTCACCATTCTTTTTGTGATACGTAGAAAAGACTATCTATACAGAAAGTTGCGGCAATATGCAGATTTGTTTATGAAGACAATGTATTAATACAGAGGCCGTATTAAAAGCCCACATACTGATGTAGTTTGCCAGAGGGGTGAATTTTTGTAGGTTAAACCACGGATTTTATAGGTTCATTCCGCGTAAACCATTAGTTTTGAGCTATTAATACGGTCTTAATTTTGTGAACGGGAAAAAAAATTTATAATCGCTTAATTTTTTTTAAAAAGGCGTTGCAAATTAAA
>NZ_SMLW01000588.1:22079-23743 GCF_009711405.1 Fulvivirga kasyanovii
GAGAGGGTAGCTCTTGAGATTCTAAATAAGCGAGAATAGCTCAGCTGGTAGAGCACGACCTTGCCAAGGTCGGGGTCGCGGGTTCGAATCCCGTTTCTCGCTCAGATTTTCAAAACGTGAAAATTAACTAATTCGCCTGCACTAATAGCAGGCTTTATTTTTAGAGGGTATTTCTAAACGAAGAATTTGTCTACGATGTAGACTAAGCCCGGGTGGTGGAATTGGTAGACACGCAGGACTTAAAATCCTGTGACCATTGCGGTCGTGCGGGTTCAAGTCCCGCCCCGGGTACATTAAAGCCGGTCATTGTAAAATGATCGGCTTTTTTGTTTTTCTACCACTACCTCTGACAGGGCTCGAAGCCCTGTCAGAGGTTAACACGTTTCATTCTTTAAATAGTTTTACACGCTCCGCGATCAGCCGTTTATATTCAGATTTATTGTCATCAGACAGGAAGGATATATCTATTATTTCATTGGCCTTGGGTAGCCATTTGTACAATCTTTTATAAACCGCACTTATTTGTTTATTGTTGAGAGATAAGACCTCACCAAATCGATTAAAATAACTTTTGTTGAAGTTCAATTTCTTTCCACCTAGTAATAGTGCAGTGTCATCCTTATCCTGAGGCAGGATCATTTTAACATTTAGAAGGTCGTAAGCTGGTGAAAGTGTCCAGCCCATATGCGATAGCCACATTGAAAAGTTTTTGAGATGCATGTCGTTATTTCCGATAATAAAATTAAAAACAGCTAACTCAAAAAATCTCAATTTGTCTAGAAGTGTGTTTTCTGATAGCTCGCCAACTTTCTTACCTACTGATTCCATAGTGCCTTTGTATTTATCTTCCAATTCAAGTATTTGGAGAAAATCAATCATATGGATTTTTGATCCGTCAGGTTTGCGATCAATGCGTTTCGTGATATAGCATAGTTCTCCTGATGCCAGACGAATCATATTTATGGGCACAATATCAATTTTGAACAGTGCTGCCAATTTCATGGAGAGGTGTTCGTTTTCCGGCATTTGAGGATATTGTTTATTTTGTGGTTTTAAAATATACAGCCCTTCTAACGCATCCATCACCGTCAAGCGTCCTTGATGACCATTTTGCAATTCGGTTTTAATCCAGCCTAATGACAATTTGGGCTGCACTCCAGGTACTGTTACGGACAATTCTACAACCTCTTTAGCTAATTGCTCCATTTCTGATAGCTGATACGGTAACGATGGTGGTTTCGGTGTGCCAAAGAAATCTTTGCTACACTGAGGGTGGTAGTCTGGGCCTTCTGTTGCTTTTAATTCTTGATAACAATATAAACACTTACTCATCGGCTTGTTTCTCTAAAGGGTGAACACTCACCGCGCCAATGGCATTTTGACAGCATGCTAAAAGAAGACCCATCCGATCGTTCTTATTGATTTTCCAGCTTTGAGACGCGATATTCAATAGCCAGCCCTCGGGAATTAAACCGTCAAAGAACGGAAATAGTCGCTTGTTTAAGTACGGTCGGGGTGAAACGGGCATGTCGAACGTTATAAACTGTTCAGGGTAATTTTGAACATATGAATTGTCATACACAAATTGATATTCGCCATTGTCCAGTTCGGTTAAGATACCGGCTAATTCGCTATTGTACTTAACTATTCCTTGTCGCATCTTT
>NZ_SMLW01000254.1 GCF_009711405.1 Fulvivirga kasyanovii
TGACTGTATGCATTTTGAGTAAAACAAGACCTAATCCTAACAAGCCAAGTAAGACAGCAAGTATATTTACCCGAGTTTTCATTTCATAGATTCATAACAGAATTTTATTCCATTTATAAAAAGACTTGTTACTCATTAAATATAATTAATTATGTTTTATATACACAGTGTTCTGGTTTGGTTTAAAACTGGATAGCTTACACTGAATACTTTTACTCCATGAACTTCAACAGTTTAGCTAAGATTGAAAAAAATAGAAGTTTCTGTGAGCGAGCACTTGCTTAGCTAATTCTTTCTTATCGTTTAGGTCAAGACCGCAAGGAAGCCAATCCCTTTTCAGTCACATTACTTCCTGTCTGTTCGACCCTTATAAAGCCATGCTATTTACAATAACTTATGCCCTAAGCAGTCCTTCAAGCAGTAGCCATAGTGCCTGCAGGTATGAATAGCCCGAGGATTGAGCTAAATCACCAAGTGCTGATTGAAGTAGTTTATCAACTCAATAACTGTTAACCCTCTTTTTAATCGTTGGCTTATGTTGATCATAGCAAGTGGACAATGATTTTTGTAGAGTTCAGTCGTTTATAAAGAGTATTTTTTTAAATTGTACTGCTAAGTAATATTGTTTCTGGTCAGAAGGAAGCCGAAATATGGAAAGGCTTCCTTCTGTTTTTTCTTACACAAAATCAGAGGTGGTGTAATATTGACCCTACTTAAAACCACAAATCCCGTTTTAAGCAACACAAGGTATTAAACCCGGAGAACCATCATATTCGAAAGCAAATTAGTGTTATTTGCTGTAACCCTCATTGACAGACATAGACTCAAATAAGATTCTCATGCCCCACTTGCTTGGTAATTCGTAGTAGGATCTTTTAATGCGGGGCTTTTGAAGGGAGTAGAATAATTGGTTTCAATATTTTTTACCAAATAATAAAAAGAAATGCCTTCTTACGACTTATATCAAGATTTTTTTCTTAAACTAGCAGTTAAGTAAACTTTTTTCTCAGCAGAAGGAAGCCTCTCCACGTGTGTGAGCTTCTTTCTGTTTTGATTGGTAATTTTCTTATTAAACCTATCTTTCCGTTAAGGAGTTTTGTATCGACTTGAATGATGATAAAGCATTGTAAAAGCTATTTTACAATAATTGCCTTATGTGTATGACCATTTTATTGTTGAATAAACTCCAAGCTCAAGCCTAGTAAAGTTCTTCGCAAATATTCCTGTCAAATAGAAGAGATGAGAACAAAAGTACATGAGTTTTTGGGTTCACAAATGAAAAGCCCTGCCGATTTAGGCAGGGCTTTTGGCTTTAATCTTTCTTAGGTGGAGACCTGTATAATTCCGGATGTTTGGGTGTTAGATGACGCTTTACGTACTGACCCCCTTCAAGGCCGTAGAATATTTCGTTGATACTGTCATAATACGCCACAAATTTACCTTGGTTAATAATTAGTTTTTCCCCTTCACACTCGATTATCTGAAACACAAAACCTTGTTCGGTGTGAATAATACCTGGGTATTGATCCACTTTGACAATCCTCCTTATTCTGGTAAATAAAATTGTAGGCTGATAATCTAAATACTAACGAAAAAGTTCAGAAGATCAATATTAAAAAATTTGTTGACTATTTTTAATGCATTCTTATTGCCAGAAGTAACAATTTCTAAATAGATAATCTTAAGCTATCATGCAATTACAGGGCTATTTGTGAAATATTTATCAAGGATATAGTTAATGTCACTCGTCGTTAAGGGCTTAACAAAGAAAATATTAACAAAGTCGATTGATAAAGCTTTTTTACGAATTGCTTCATCGCCATTACTGGTAAACATAGCTAATACTGATTTGGAAAATACTTTACGTATAAGCATTTCATACTCTAACAAAAAGCTCCAGCCGTCCATAATGGGCATATCAATATCAAGGAAGATTAAATCCGGATACTCTTTTTTTAATTCGTTTTGCGATATTAAAAAATCAAGGGCTTGTTGGCCATTCGTAACTATTTCAACGTGATGGGCCACATTCATTTTTGTTAACAATCTCATATGCAGATAATTGAAATTGTCATCATCATCTATAAGTAAAATACTTTTTAAGGGTTTCATGGCTCATGAATTTAAAATGTATCAAGTTAGCTAAATTCATGACACTATTTATATAATATTTTGGTTAGGAAACTGACCATAATACTAGTTCACTGAATGTTATTTAATTTATTGAAGCTATGGTCACCTTTCCATATTATTTTGGATCAATATTTAAAGCAGAAATTAAATTATTTCTTCTCTAAAGAATGAAGATGAGAAAATTACAGAACACACCTCAATTACAAACAACAATAAAAAAAGTCTATATATGGGCAGGGATTAGCATCGTGGTAGTCCTAGTAACTATCCTTACTTTTAACTTGATGATACAAAAGAGAGGGGTTGCCGCAGACTCACCAAAAATGAAGAAGTATGGATTCGATGTAGCAGCACCGGAATTAAAAAAAGTCAATTTCACTGTGTTGGACAACTCAATAAATAGCATGTATGACGAGGTAAGGCCTTATATTTCGGGTGATGGCAATCGCCTGTATTTCGGAAGAAGAAAGTACCCCGAAAATATCTTTGGAAAAAGGGATGAACAGGATATCTGGGTAATAGAACTTAATGATGAAAGAAAGAAAGGAACGCCCAAAAACTTAGGGGATAGGGTAAATACAAGAGGTATGGATGCTATATGCAGTATAAGCCCGGATGGTCGAGAAATGATTATGATTAGTGAAGACCTCAAAACTGAATATCCACTTTTAAAAACAACACTCTTTGAGTCTGGATGGTCTACACCTATACCTTTAAAAATTAAAAATTTTTATTCCTTAACTGGGTATGTTGACTTTTACCTGTCTTACGAAATGAATGTATTGTTCATGGGTATAAGTAGAGAAGATACCTATGGACAGCAGGATCTTTATGTTAGCTTCCCCGACGGTGAGAATTCATGGACTGAGCCAATAAACCTTGGAAAGACTATAAACACTGAAAAATCAGACTTTGCCCCTTTCATTTCTTCCGATGGGAAAACACTGTACTTTGCCTCTTATGGGCACGAAGGATATGGAAATAGTGATATATTCAAATCTAAACGATTAGATGATACCTGGACAAATTGGAGTAAGCCCATCAATCTGGGAAAGGGTATTAACAGTTTCAGAGAGGAGAGTTATTTTACAATAACTAAAGACAGTAGATACATTTATTTTGAAACATATGACC
>NZ_SMLW01000107.1 GCF_009711405.1 Fulvivirga kasyanovii
AACAACTGTCTGTCAGCAAAGAGGTGAAAGAGTTAGGGTCTCCCCAGAAATTACGCTTGATCCCAATTCACCGGGCACCGATTACTAAAACACTTGATCACCGAATACCCGACTTACTTTTCTGCATCATACGCACAATGCTATCATTTGACCCCACCAATGCCTCAAGTTTATCCAATTCAACCCAGGCAAGGTCTTTTGATTCACTGCTTACTACCAGAGGTTCATTTTCATCTGCCTGGAAAAGAAATCTGATGTCGTAATGAAGGTGTTCAGGGTCGGCCTTCCGGGCAGGTATGGTATGTATGTCAATGTCAAAAATAGATGTGCTTACAAGTCTGATCGATTTTAGCCCTGACTCTTCCAGGGCTTCTTTAGTGGCCACATTGATGATGTCAGGGTCGCCATCCGCATGCCCGCCAAGTTGGAGCCAGCGGTTGAGCTTGTGGTGATGGGTAAGGAGAGCTTTGGTTTCCGTTTTATTGATAATCCATGCAGAGCCGGTAACATGTCCTTCTTCCAGTGATCTTTCAAAGCACTCAGGGTTCTGCTTTACAAAAGATAAAAACGAAGCCCTGAATTCTTTTTCCGCTTCGAATTCAGGGCTGTAGTCATTAAGTTTATTAATCAGGTCTTGCCTGTGCATTTATTCTATAATGATAGTTACTTTGTTCATTTTTCCTTCAATCAGTGTGTCCGTCTGCACACCTGCACCAATATTGTTTTTATCACCTTTAACGGCATTTA
>NZ_SMLW01000637.1 GCF_009711405.1 Fulvivirga kasyanovii
TGCAGAACCACGGTATTAGCGATCCTAAGCCCGGACAATGGTATAGTCAGCAAGCATGGCTCGATTCGTTTAAAGAGATATCAGAGAAATATGGAAACCATACACTTTTCGAAATAGGAAAGGCCATACCAAAAAACGCTAAATTCCCACCTGAAATAGACAATATTGAGAAAGCGCTTTCATCAATTGATATCGCCTACCATATGAATCACCGAAATGGTGACATTGGTTTTTATAAAATGGTCGAGCATGATCGCATTGGTAAGAAAATCCTAATGCATTGTAAAAACCCATACCCCTGTGATTTTGATCGGGGTATTATTATAGCAATGGCCAGAAAGTTTAATGCTTCTGTTAAAATAGATTTGGACAAAACCAAACCTTCTCGAAAAGACGGTGCAGATGACAGTTGGTATATTATAACGTACAATTAGGAGTAAACTCACATAAGCACTAATCTGAAATTTTTATAAGTTTCAGCAACTATATCTGGCAGGAAAGTTATAATACCTGCCAGAAAGCTAGAATTTAAGCTTAGCATACCCATCCGTAAGTTTCAACTAAATAATCCGCCCATCCTCCATCGTGATGATGCGGTCGGTTTTCTCGGCGAAATCATGGTCATGGGTGACTACCAGAAGTGAGAGGTGTTGCTCATGGCTGAGCTTTCGCAAAATGTTAAAGACATTTTCTGAATTTTTGCTATCCAGGTTTCCGGTGGGTTCATCTGCCATGATAATCGTAGGCTCATTGATCAATGCCCTGGCAATGGCAACACGCTGTTTTTGTCCCCCTGAAATGCGTGAAGCCAGTTTATTGGCCTGGTCCCCGATACCTAAAAGCTCCAGCTTTTGCATGGCATCCTGCTTGATTTGGGATGTACTCTTTCTGGCCAGCTTAAGCGCAGGCAGCATCACGTTTTGTAAGATGGTAAACTCCGGCAGCAGGTAGTGGAATTGGAAAATAAAGCCAATCTCCGAGTTACGAACGGCTGACAATTCCGTGCTTGATTTACCGGTCAGTTTTTCACCCGACAGGTACAGATCTCCGGTATAGTCTGTGTCCATGGTTGATAAAATGTATAACAAGGTGGATTTCCCACAGCCTGACTTACCCATGATGGAAACAAACTCCCCCTTTTTAATGGTGAAAGAAATGTCTTTCAGCACATGGAATGATACCGGATCGGTAAAGTACTTATTGATATTAACTGCTTCTAAAACGTTAGCCATATCTGCTCTTTATTGGCCTCTGATGATTTCAACAGGGTCTATGTGCTCGGCTCTCCTTGCGGGCAGGTACCCTGCCAGGAATGTAGAGACTACTGCAAACACAATCCCTATCAGATAATAAGCCGGATTAAAATTGACAGGGAAGGTTTTAATTGTGGGCAGCGCCTCCGTCTCAAAAGGCGTATGATCGATCAAAACTGAAATAAAGTACCCGAATATAAGGCCCACAACACCTCCTACAACGCCTATCAGCATAGCCTGACTTATAAATATCATTTTCACATCCCTGCCGGAAAAACCCGTGGCCTTGAGTATGGCAATATCATTCATCTTCTCATAGATCATCATGTTCAGGATATTATAGATGCCAAAGCCTGCGACAATAAGGAGCGTAATAGACACAGCATAGGTTATAATATTCCGTATGGTGGTGCCCGTTTCAAACTGTGCATTCGCTGTATTGATGTCTACAGCCGTCAGGTTGTATTGTTCCCTGATTTCCTCGCTCATAGGTACAGCCTCTTCAATATTATGGAGCTTCACATTGATATCCGTGATGTAATTGTTGCCCTCTCCCAGTATCCGTTGCGCTGTTTTAAGGTTGGTATAGCTCTGCACGTTATCAATTTCTGCCAGCCCACTTTGGTAAAGTCCAACTACCTTTAACTGGAAAAGGTCCCCTGTGGCCGTCGTTATCTGGAGTTTATCTCCTACATCCAAAGACATTTTTTTGGCTATACCGGCACCCAGAAGAATACCGTTATCATTACGGGCAAGATTCTGCGGCTCTCCTTTAACTATATAATCGCCGATATTGAACAGCCTTACCTCTTCCATGATGTCAACGCCATTGATTATACCATTAAGTTTAATGGAACCTGCCACATAAAAAACCTGGGCTTTGACCTGCGGTGTCACACCACGCACCCGGGGATCGTGCCGTAGATAATCCAGGATCGGCAAAGCATTGTGTATACGTTCCTGGTTCTGCTTCGGCTTTACCGAGTGAAATATATTGATATCTCCTGCAAATCCTTCCATAAGCTCAACCGGTTGCTGTTCACTGGGCTTAATTTCATTGTAAATGTGTACATGAGGTGTTCTGTCGAGTATCAGGTTATCAAGCAGTTGGTTTAGCCCGGTCATAAAACTGACCAAAATGATGAATGTACCTATCCCAAAAGTAACACCGAGTGCTGCTATTACAGACTGCTTAACCCGCGATAGCAGGTGTGTTTTTGAAATGGAAAGTATTACAGGCCAATTCATAATCAGGGTTTATAGATGTACGTACCGGTATCCAACCCGGCAAGGATCTCTATTTTTTCCATGCTGTAAATTCCGGTTTTGACGGTGATAAGACCATCATCGGTTTTTACCTGATCCTCTCCTACCAGATAGTTGCGTGGAATAATTACTACTTTATCTTTTTTGCTAATCACAATGTTGGCTTCACCCGAAAGTCCGGGGTACAGTATGGCGGGTGGCTCTATGAATCTGGCTTCGGCCGCAAAGGTCTGGGTTCTGGTATTTTTCTGCGGATAGATCTTGGTAAGCGTTGCCATATACACTTCTCCTTCATAAGCATCAAGCGTTATTAGCACCTGTTGTCCGACTTTGACCCTGGCAATATCCACTTCATCGATCAGCATTTCTATGATAAAATTATTGGCACTACCTACAGACGCTACAGGCTCCTGCAAGCTGACCAGCTCGCCCGGCTCCTTATATATGCTGTAGACTGTCCCGTTAAGCTCGCTTTTTACCGTATAGTCCCTGCTGGCAACGAGGGATGTCTGATAGCTGACCTCAGCCTGCTCCAGTTGGGTTTGCAACTCGTTCTTTGTGCGCTTGTAGCGGTTTTTCAGAGCCAGTAAATTCTTTTGCGAGATCTCATAGGCAGTTTTCCTGGCATCAAATTCATTTTGTGTGCCGACATTTTGTTCCCACAATTTCTTTTGCCTGTAGTAGTTTAAAGAGTCCTGCTTAAGCTTTAACCGCGCCACTTCCAAATCCTCGTTTAACTCTTTGAGTATTGCAGTATTTCCTTTCAGATTTTCCCTGGCCAGTTCTAAAGCGAGTTTGGCTTTTTGCGAATTTAATTCAGGAGCATCGTTAGTGATCTGCATGATCTCACTTCCCTTGCTTACGTTCTCTCCTTCTTCAACAAACACTTTTGCCACAATCCCACCCACTGCGGCATGGGCATCGTAAAGGCTGTCGGGCTGTACGGTTAATGATGCATAAACTGATTCGGTAATGGAGCCGAGCTGAGGTCTTATCCTCTCTTCATCATTACCACAAGAGATCATCAGTACAATCAGGAAGGTATAAAATATAGTTTTTACAGGCATTCCGTTTTTTTTGGTGAAGCTATCGCCATATCTTAAACATTCATATATCAACGGTCAAATCAGATTATGATATTTATCATGATCCATGTCCATTGAAGAGGGTTTAACATTATCGTGCAAACGTATGTCTGTCAATGTTATCCAAAGGTTCATTTTAAAACGATATTTAAATTCGGAACCACCATTTACAACGTATGGTCCTCAATTAAGTTTTGCCTCTTGCAAAAGCTAAAAAATAGAATTATATTAAAATATGGCAGTCAAACCCTAAACGCATGAAAACCCCTTATTTCATAACTTATCCATACCCATTCCATATTCTCCGTGCTTATTACTCCTTTTGCTCCTTATTGCCGACATTACCTGTAAACACCTCTTAGGCAGCATAACCATGCGTAATGTTTAGACGCCTGACTTTGTTTTTGTATTCACCCCAAAATACACTGACCTTGGACATCTCAATAAGAAAAAAGATCAAGCACAAGTTGATAGCAGCATTCGGAGGCGTTTTAGCACTGTCCTTCATTTTAGCCGGCTGGGGCTACTACAGTATCAACAGAATCTTAAATAACCAGGACCTGAGTCAAAGAATAGATGACATCTCCATCATGGTGCTTGAACTCAGGCGTGCAGAAAAAGACTTTCTGATGCGCGAAACAACCAACCCTGAATTCTTCAAAACCGGCCAGAGTCAATACCTGCAAACCATCAACGAAACGGCCGAAGAACTGCAAAAAGAGATATCCCTGTTAAAAGAACATCCTGCAACCGGCTCAATGGATCTGGAAGAGTCGTTTGAAGCCATGGGCAGGATAATTAAACTGTACAACATTAAACTAAGTGAAATCGGGGAAACCGTTAAAGAAAAAGGCTATAAGGACTGGGGCCTCGAAGGAGAATTGCGCAAGGCAATACATGAAGTGGAAAATATTAATTTCCCCTATGACCGGGCTCTGATGCTTACCCTCAGAAGGCATGAGAAAGACTTTTTCCTTCGCCAGGAGCTAAGCTACCGTGATAAGTTCAACAATGACATTCAGGAATTTAAAGCAGCCATAAGGAGTGCCGAAAATGTCGATAGCAGCGCCGTGTTTGAAAACCAGAGAAACGCCATATTAAGTAACCTGGACAATTATCAGGATAAATTCAACCAAATCGTGGATGCCGACCTGAAACTGGGCCTGGATGAGAAAACGGGGCTAAGAGGCGAACTCAGGGCCATAGTGCATGAAATGGAACCGATTCTAGCCCAACTCGAAGCAACTATCCGGTCAAAAACGTCATCCATTATTGGCAACACTTTGCTATTCTTTCTACTGGTGTTCTTTGTTCAACTGATTGCAGGGCTCTTCATCAGTATCCGCTTCTCAAATAAACTTACTTCAAATATCAAAAGCATCAACACCGGCATTGTCACCTTGTCGCAGGGTAACTTTCCTGATAAGCTAGTGATAAGTTCTGAGGATGAGCTGGGCCAAACGCAGGCTGCCACGAACAACCTGGTGGAAAGAATAAGAACGGCAGCAGAATTTACGATAAGCATCGGAGAAGGCAAGCTGGATCAGCAGTATGATGAAAGGTATAAAAACGACGTACTGGCCAAAGCCTTGCTGGACATGCACCAAAAGCTGAAGGCAGCGGACCTGGAAGATGAGAAAAGGAACTGGGCCACCAAAGGCCTTGCCGACTTTGGTGAAGTGATCAGGAAAAACGAAAATAATCTCCGCGAGCTGAGCTATAAAGTGATTACTGACCTTGTAAAATTTGTAGGTGCCAACCAGGGCAAGCTGTTTGTCATCAATGATGAAGATAATAACACACTGGGTGAACCCCACCTGGAACTTTATGCCACCTATGCCTGGAAAAGAAAGAAGCACCAGCAGCAAACGATATTAAAAGGTGAAGGACTGCCAGGGCAAGCCTGGTATGAACAAAAGAGCATCTACCTGAAGGAAGTACCCGGTGATTATATTAAGATAAGGTCAGGCCTTGGTGAGGCCGTACCCACCAGCGTATTGATTGTTCCTCTGGTGGTGAATGAAACTGTATTTGGAGTCATAGAGCTGGCTTCGCTAAAAGAATTTGCAGATTACCAGATCACCTTTATCGAAAAGCTGGCCGAAATTATAGCCGCCAGCCTCTCCAGCGTCAGGATCAATGAGAAAACAAAGAGCCTGCTGGAGCAAGCCCAACAGCAATCTGAAGAGATGAGAGCCCAGGAGGAAGAAATGCGCCAGAATATGGAAGAACTGTCAGCCACACAGGAAGAACTGGGCAGAAAAGAAAAAGAATACCTCAAGAAGATCGAAGAGCTGGAAGGCAAGCTGGCGGAACTAGCAAGTTGAGCTGCTATTGCTATATTGTTTTTCGCAAGCAGCATGTAATTCTCTTCAGGAGCCGTGGAATACGCCTGTACTGACTCAGTCCGGCACCAGCAGGTTAATCTTTCACTCTCCATAATTTTTTAATTATTTTTTTATTCAAAGCAACTATAACCTCAACCTTCAGGGAATCAATATCATACAGTGTATACTTGTGCCATCAGTTGCCTGCCCAAACCTGAAACCAATTGCAATCATGCTTTTATTATATTAAATTAATTTCAAAATATTTTTCATCTAATAAAATCAACTAAAAATGAAAAACAACAAGAAATTAACACTCAATGAGTTAAGAGTAAAAAGCTTTCAAACTACTTTTACCCACGAAGAGTCAGAGACCATTAAAGGAGGATCCACTCCGTTTTGTCAACCACAAACCAATAAATCTTTTTGCTCAAATTGTTGTGATGCATAACAATCATAATTAATGCATACCATCAAAAGCCACTTTTCCGAGAGTGGCTTTTTCACATATAATCCATTAAGACATTTACAATTATAAAATCTAAATTAGCGCAGTAAACATTCAACTACTTTGCTATGGAAAACACCAAGCTCATTGCGATGCTTCAAAACCAGGGATTCGAAAACAGCCTGATCGATGAAATACTTACCGTTGGAAGGCTCAAGAAGGTCTCAAAAGGTGCCAGCGTAATTGCACCCGGATCAAAAGCCACTGAAATCCCGCTGGTTATCGACGGCACTATAAAGGTAATGAGGCAGGACAAAGACGGTAGTGAGATTTTTCTATACTATCTGGAGGGCGGCGAAGCCTGTGCTATGTCCATAACATGCTGCCTGGAAAACAAAAAAAGTGAGTTTAGTGCGGTAGCTGAGGAAGACTGTATTTTATGGATGATCCCCATGGGCTCACTGGATGCCTGGATAGCCAAATACCCGGCATTTAGAAAGTTTGTGTTCACCTCCTACCAAAAGCGCTTTGACGAAATGCTGATGGCTATAGACAGCATGGCCTTCATGAAAATGGACCAAAGGCTCTATAAATACCTGCTGGACAAGAAACAAGCCTCCGGATCATTTGAGATCCACAAAACACACGAACAGATCGCCCGGGAACTCAACACCTCCCGTGTAGTGATATCGCGACTCCTTAAGCAGCTCGAAAATGAAGGTAAAATAGAGCAGTACAGAAATAAAATAGAAATACTGTAAGCATAATTCCTCCTTAATAATGTTCACCAATCCTTTTGTAACATTTGTTACAAACCCGGCTTGAGCACTGCCATACTTTTGCTGGCTTCAATTAACAGGAATTATAATGAGAGAAATACT
This sequence comes from Fulvivirga kasyanovii, assembly GCF_009711405.1. GTDB lineage: Bacteria > Bacteroidota > Bacteroidia > Cytophagales > Cyclobacteriaceae > Fulvivirga > Fulvivirga kasyanovii. The sequence goes on from NZ_SMLW01000637.1 coordinate 7,261, forward strand.
GGATTTTATCAGTCAACCATGGCCATGGTATGTTGCCGGCCCCTTGATAGCCCTGGTGATGTTCTCCTTGTTACTATTCGGAAACAACTTTGGTATTTCTACCAATCTCAGAACCATGTGTACCATACTTGGTGCGGGGAAACATTGTGAGCTTTTTGATTTTAACTGGAGAAATCAAATCTGGAACCTGGTATTTGCAGCCGGATTGGTTATTGGAGGATTTATAGCACACTATTTTCTCACACCCTCCGCGGAAGTGAATATCTCACAGGAAACCATCACGGAGCTACAGCAATATGGCATTGAAGATCCGGGAAGCTCCCTGGTACCACAAAGCCTGTTTTCATGGGAGTCTCTGGCTACCGTCAGAGGGTTTGTTATGCTTGTAGTCGGTGGATTTCTAATAGGTTTTGGGACGAGGTATGCAGGAGGCTGCACCTCCGGACACGCCATCAGCGGGCTTAGCAACCTGCAGTTGCCATCACTGATCGCTGTAGTTGGCTTCTTTATCGGAGGCCTGTTTGTTACCTACCTTATACTGCCCTTTTTGTTAACCTTCTAAGCTGCATTAGTCATGAAATTATTAAAATACCTGATTGTTGGGATCATATTTGGAATCACACTGGCCAAAGCAGAGGTCATATCCTGGTACAGGATCTATGAAATGTTTAAGTTCCAGAGTTTCCATATGTATGGCGTAATCGGCTCAGCCGTTGTCCTCGGAGTAATATTTGTTCAGATCATCAAACGATATAAACTTAAGTCTATTGACGGTAAACCCATTCATATTTACCCTAAACAAAGAAGTGTGCCCCGGTACCTGTATGGCGGTATAATTTTCGGTATCGGCTGGGCCATGACGGGTGCCTGCCCCGGTCCTTTATTTATATTATTAGGCAACGGCATAGGGGTAATCCTGGTGGTTATTGGCGCCGCACTATTGGGTACTTATACCTATGGCTTATTACGGAACAAACTGCCACACTAATCACATGGTATAAGCCAAAGGCCGGGAGTGCCCCTTGTTCCAATAAAACTTCCTGAAACAATCCATGACAAAAGTCATGTTTTGACCGTAACATAAGTTACACTCTTTCATGCTGTTGCCTGCGAAATTTACGGTATCGTTAATCAAAGCACAGCAATATGAAAGTAGAACAAATTTATACCGGGTGCCTGGCTGAGGCTGCTTATTATATCGAGTCACAGGGCGAGGTAGCCATAGTTGACCCGCTGAGGGAAGTAGCGCCATACATCGAGAAAGCTAAAGAGAAGGGTGTCCGCATTAAGTATGTACTGGAAACCCACTTCCATGCAGATTTCGTTTCAGGACACCTCGACCTGGCAAAAAAAACCGGTGCCAAAATAGTGTATGGTCCTACAGCACAACCCAACTTTGAAGCGCACATAGCTACAGATGGTGAGATCTTGCCCCTGGGAAATGTCAAAATCAAGGTACTTCATACACCGGGACATACCATGGAGTCTACCACTTACCTGCTGATTGACGAAGAAGGCACGGAAAAAGCCATCTTCACCGGTGATACCCTCTTTATTGGTGATGTAGGCCGTCCGGACCTGGCTGTAAAAACTGACCTGACCAGAGAAGACCTTGCCGGACATCTGTTTGACTCATTGCGCAACAAGATCATGCCATTGGCAGATGATATTATTGTTTACCCGGGGCATGGTGCCGGCTCTGCCTGTGGTAAAAATATGAGCGCGGAGACCACTGACACCCTTGGTAATCAGAAGCGCTTCAATTACGCCCTCAGAGCTGATATGACCCGGGAGGAATTCATTAAAGAAGTAACTACCGGTCTGGTAGAGCCACCCCAGTATTTCCCTAAAAACGCTGTAATGAACAAGATGGGTTACGAAAGCTTTGACGAAGTGCTGTCACGAGGCGCAGTGGCCCTTGATGCTGATACATTTGAAAATGTAGTTGAAAGGAATGATGCCCTGGTGCTGGACACCCGGCGTAAGGAGGATTTTGTAAAGGGTTTTATTCCTGGTTCTGTCTGGATAGGCATAGAGGATAAGTTTGCTCCATGGGTAGGTGCATTGATCACTGATCTAAAGCAATCCATAGTATTTGTAGCTGATAAAGGAAAAGAGGAAGAAGTGATTACCCGGCTTTCGAGAGTAGGTTATGACAATACACTCGGATACCTGGAAAGGGGTTTTGAAACATGGAAAAATGCCAATAAAGAAATAGATACTCTCGATGAAATTGGCCCACACGACTTTACCAATCTCTATGACACTGAAAAACTGAATGTGCTGGATGTGCGCAAGAAGAGCGAGTATGACTCTCAGCATATCAAGGGAGCTATCAATTTCCCACTCGACTTTATCAATAAAAACATGGATAAGATCGACAGAAAAACGCCTTACTACCTGCATTGCCAGGGTGGGTACCGCTCAGTGATTGCCGCGTCTATACTCAAAGCCCGAGGCTTTGATCAGGTTACTAATGTTCGTGGTGGTATTAATGAGATCGCTAAATCCTGCATCAAGCTAACGGCTTTCCGTGAACCAGAGACCATGTTGTAGGTGATGAAATGTGGATCGAGTTGATTCCCGGGAGAAACGCTGACTTTTCGGCTGCCTGTTTGACAGACAGCCGTTAATAGCAGTTATCAAACCAGGAAAAACAGAAACAGACGCGATCTTCTTATTTTCAACCTGATGATATTAATTTTTTTAGTCGTTATTCTGCCCTGATCTTCATCAGGAGCAGAATTTCCTTGATGCCTTTTGGTCAAGCTTTAATAGATTACAAGCCAGTTTAAATAAATCCAATAAGCAGCACTTTTATGTTGGTATTACTTAGTATGCAGAGGTAATAAATCAGCTAGACAAAAAATATCAAAAGCCCATTAATTAAACTATCACTTACTCTTTTTTTCAAGCCACCAGTTTAACCTTGTATCATTGCTATAGTTGGTTTTCTTTGGCTTAGCCTCAGCCCTTTCTACTTCAAGTGTACTAAGATCAGCTACTACAGACCAAATGGTACCGAATTTTCTTTTTCTCAAGTCGAGGCATACTTTTTTTTCTGACAAAAAAGTTTTAGCTGTTTCAATATCCATCTTCTCCACTTTTTTGAGACTGTCCTTTAGTGCATCATATCGTTCCAGGCTCTTGCTCCATTTGACGCCACCCCGATCAAATTGTTCCATTTCAGGACTTATGAACTGATTGGTTATTAAAATATAATTTTCTTTTTTATCAGGTCGTCTGACTCTATTGCCCTGAGGTGCCGCCTCCACAACGGCGATATCACCTGTTTTATCTGCAATTAGAAAGTTATTAGCAGCAGAAACCTTGGTACGTTCAATTAGCTTTATAGCGTCTTTTGTAGTACTACATGTTTCAAGTATCTTTCTTACCACAAAGTGAAAGGTTATACCAGGCTGGCTTTCTGTGCCGTTTACAAATGATATTGCTACTGACAACCCTTTCTGGTTTATACCATCACAGCGTCCTATAAACATATCAGACTGACCAATATAAGCATACTGGCCTTTAGGTGCGATTAAACTACTTTCGGTAAACTTCTTGAAGTCATATAGCATATCATAGTTTATACCAACTATAACAGCACCTTCTTTGTTTGGATCACGCCATGCAAACACGCTACATTGTCCGGTAGTCTCAAAAATACCACGACTCAAAAGAAAGGCTCCCAGTTTTTCAGGTTTCTCATTTATTGCTTTCGAGAAGCCTTCAATTTCTTCTAACACCTCAGGATAGTATTCCGCCAGTTCTTTATATGACGCGCGCCCGAAGTTATATTCCTCTTTACTGAATTCTGGTAATTGAAATCCCTTGCTTTTTAGTAATGAGCCATATTTAAAACCCATTTCGTAGAACTCACCGTATAGTCTTGGATGATACATTAGCCTGTCATTTCTATTTAATTGAAGTAACACGTGTGGATCTATAAATGTTGTGCCCAACCTGCCATAAAAACCAAAATCAAAGCACAATTTCTTGTTGTTTTGCAGGCGTGATTCCACCTTTTCTCATCGACTTGAATTTCTTGTTTCATATACTACATCTATAATCAGGCCGTAAGCGGCTGCTTGTTAACAAAGTCTTGAGATTGAAAAAATAATGTATCAATACATAGTTATATCTACTATTACATAATTTATAGCTGCCTTTCTGTTTATCTGTTACTTTACTTAATTCACTGAATATCATTAAACACCAACTGGTGAAAGGTTCATCACCTTTGTTTGAATTTTAATGGACTCTTTGTGAAGGATTCTTAATAAGTGGTCTGTAAACTCTTCACTGAGATCAAGAGCGGAAGCCACCCTCTTTCTTTGTTTAACTATAGCATCCCACCGCTCAACCTGAAGTATAGTAACCCGATTGTCTCTTTTGTACTTCCCAATCTCATGAACCATTTTCATTCTTTTATCCAGCCCTTGTAAAATTTCCTCATCTATCTCATCGATCTGGCACCTCAGTTCCTCGAGTCGATTGCTAAATGATGGGTTTTCAGCAGTCTTGTTGCGCATGACCAATTCACTTAACAAACGCTTGAGTGCAGTAGGAGTTACTTGTTGTTTCGCATCACTCCATGCACTGTCAGGAGAAATGTGACTTTCAATCATCAGACCATCCATTTCCAGATCAAGAGCCTTTTGAGAAATCATGCCGATAAGTTCCCTTGAACCGGCAATATGACTCGGATCACAGATAACTGGCAGGTCCGGAAACCTCCGCTTTAGTTCTATAGGGAACTCCCATCTCGGCACATTTCTGTACAGCGTCTTTTCAAAAGAAGAAAATCCTCGATGTATAGCTGCTAAACGTGTAATACCAGCCTGGTTAATCCGCTCTAATGCACCTATCCATAGTTCTAAATCAGGATTTAATGGATTCTTAACCATAACCGGTACGTCTACTCCTTTAAGCACATCTGCAACTTCCTGTACAGAGAAGGGGTTTACAGTAGTTCTCGCCCCTATCCAGAGCATATCAACACCATATTTTAAGGCTTGTTCTGTATGCCTGGCATTGGCAACTTCCGTACATACTGGCAAACCTGTTTCTTTACCAGCTTGCTTTAGCCACTTCAGACCTGTTTCACCAACACCTTCAAATGCATTAGGTCTTGTTCTCGGCTTCCATATACCTGCCCTAAGAACATCTATGCTTCCAATGTTTGCCAGCGAAACCGCTGTCGAAATTAGTTGTTCTTCGGTTTCAGCACTACATGGGCCGCTTATGATCAATGGTCTGCCATTCTTAGCAAGCCATGATCTGTCGGCGATATCAAGTTGCTTTTTATCCAATAGTTTATTCATAGGTACAGTGATTTTTTGATCGTGCTGATAAGTAATTAGCTTTTATTAAATATTGCTGAAAAAAAACTCTTCCCTTTCGTTTTACTATAAGGTATGGACATGTCCTGAGTCAGGAACCCACTTTCCCCAAAGTATTCGAAATACTTTTGTACAATTGCTTTATCAATTGGAGGACAATATATGTCCGTTCCTGTAAGCCCGGTGATGGTATTCTGCTGCGCAAACTTATGTACTTTGGAAGGGTCATAATTTTTGGCAGCTTTAAAAATTTCATCTGTCACTTCATCCAGAAGTTCGCTTTTGCCTTGCAGATCTAATATTCTGCTCTTCCATTTTCTAAACGACAGCTTTTTGACATCAAATCCCATAGGTTTAATCCACTTGATAATATCTCCCATATCAAGGTAGTGCGGGGAAACAATATGATAGTTTTTATTTAACCCTTTAGGGTTTTTAGCCAGATGTACAATAGACCTGCTTGCATAGTCTACAGGCACCCAATTAAACTTAAGCGGTATTCTGGGAATAGCACTTACGATAGCCATGTTTCGCAGGGATTTACATGCAAAATCAGTGGTATTCCAAATACCTGTTTCACTATGTCCTGAGATGGTTTCCGGACGATAAATATTGACAGGAAAACCAGCTTGCCTGGCTTCTGTCATTACCTTATCAGCTACCCACTTGGTCTGCGTATATCCCAGGTCATTGAGCAACGTATCATTCAGAATGAGTTTATGGTCCTCTGTTATGATGGTACTATAACCATAGTTTTCAAACACTGACAAGGAAGAAATATAATGTATAGGTTTCAGCCCATGTAATGCAGCCAGTTTTAAGATTTCCTTTGTTCCGTCTACGTTTGCTTTTTTGAGTGTATGATATGGGTAAGCAAAATTAACCTGAGCACCATTATGAAAGATAACATCCAGCTTTGCCGCCAGTTGCTCAAACTCATGAGATTGCAAGCCGAAAAATTTCTTTTCCAGATCCCCTGCCACAATTTGAATTCTGGACATAAAAGCATCTTCCCACAGTTGGTGGTCCTTTAGCTTATTAATGATCCTTTCACGACCATGCTCCTCGGATCTGCATCGAACCATACAAAAAACCTGGGCCTGCGTATGTTTAAGAAGATCATGCAGGATGTTAACACCGAGTATACCTGTACCTCCTGTCAATAATACATTGGTAAAATTAGTCCAGGAGGCTACGTTATCCTCAATATGTATGTCTTTCAGAATACTCTCCTTGAGAGAAAGAGATGGCTCAGTGTAGGTATCTTCATCTCCAACAATAGTGGCCAGATTCTCTATAGTGGGCTTGGCTAAAAAATGAGGTAGTGATACACGAACTTTCAGCTCCTTTTCTACCTCATTTGTCATTTTCATCACCAGAAAAGAATGGCCTCCGAGATCAAAGAAATTATCCTTTACACCTATACGATCCAGCTTAAGCAATTGCTGCCATATCCCTTGTAGTTGAGTCTGTATAGGACTAGAGGGCGCTACATACTCATTGCCAACCTGCAGGTCATTCCCCAAAAAGGTGAGCTTATCTTTATTCACTTTACCGTTCGGCAGTAAAGGCATTTGCTCCATATGAACGTAAGCTGTAGGCACCATGTGCAATGGCAGTTTATCTTTCAGGAATGTCTTGAATATCTCCTGCTCTACTTTCTTAGATCCCCTGTAAAAGGCAACAAGAATTTTGTTCCTTTTCCATTCTCGATCTACCACATACACTTCGGCAATATCCTGATGCTGGGATAGTATGGCTTCTATCTCTCCAAGCTCAATCCTAAAACCTCTTATTTTGACCTGGTTATCGATCCGCTCCAGGAACTCAATGTTTCCATCTGGCAAAAAGCGGCCTAAATCACCCGTCTTATACAACTGAGCCTCTTTATCTCCCCTGGCATGAGGGTTAGATAAAAAAACTTCCTGAGTCTTTTGGGGATTTTGCCAGTAGCCTGCCCCTACACCAATACCCGAAACGCAAATTTCTCCAGGAAAACCTATGGGGAGCTTTTTCAATTGCTTGTCAAGTATATGGATTTGCATATTGGCTACAGGCTTTCCTATAGGTACTCTTACCGCATCGGAAGGTATTGGTTTTCTTATCATAGCCTGGCATACATCATCCGCCGCCTCTGTAGGTCCATATGCATTCACCACAGGTATATCAGGAAATAAGTCGAGCCACCTGTTAACAACGGACACCTTTACCTCTTCCCCGGTGACCATTGCAAACAGTAAATCCGGTAATTTCCTGTTTTTATGATCTAGTGATTCTATATGCTCTATTAAGCCCTGCAGTACAATGGGGACAGGTTCAAATAATGAGATCTTTTCTTCCTTCATCACCTTAAATAGCAATGGAGGATTGCTTACGATATCTGTACCAACTACTACCGATGCTCCTCCTATTAAAAGTGGTGCCAGCATTTGCCACACGGAAATATCAGATGAAGAGGGTGCCGACTGCAGAAAACGGGTATGTTCTGAGAAATTAAGGGCTTCAAATTCAGCGTAGATATGGTTAATAGCACCATTATGACGAACCATAGCTCCCTTTGGGTTTCCAGTGGAGCCTGAGGTATAAATCATGTAAGCTACATCGTCACTTTCATTAACAACACTCGGGTTGACTTCCTGCATCTGGTCGAGCGAGGACCGGTCATTTATTTTTAATCTTTTTGAAATATCTTCAGACACCTCAGTGGCATGATCCAATAGCAATGCGCTGCGCAATGCAGTAGTGCCATCTCCAAGCTCAATATTGTTCAGGCAACGTTGGTTGGTAACTATGGTAGGCACTTTACTGTTGGCAATCATATAGCTCACACGCTGGGCAGGATAAGCCGGGTCTATTGGAACAAAAGCAGCTCCTGATTTCAGTACCCCCACTACTGAAGTAATAAAATCAATACCCCGCTCCATAAACACACCTACAAATTCATTTCGCTGAACCCCCGACTGGCGAAGCAGGTGGGCAATCCGATTGGCATTTTTGTTTAGTGTTTCATAGGTACATGTCTTGCCCTGCTCCACAACAGCCACCTTCTCAGAAAAGGTTAGGGCTTTCACTTCGAACAGATTAGCTATAACATCGCTCTCCGGGTAAAAACAGGAGAGTTCGTTAAACCTCTGAATTTGAACTTCTTCTTCAGGCCTTACAAAGCTGATACTGGACAATGGCAGCAACCGGTCGGTCACCAAACTTCTCATAATAAAGCTAAATTGCTTCACTAGCATTTCCAGCAGATCTTCCCGAAAAAGGCCCTCTTTGTAATACATAGTTCCTTTAATCTGGCGGCCATTATCCGAAAAGCACAGGGAAATTTCAGCATCATCTACAATAGCCAGATCATGAAGCTCTTCAGACAGCACCAGTATGCTTGCCTTTGAATATTCTTCATCTTCAAGCTGAAGTCCGTGTGTATAAACATTAATCAGCTGATCACTACTTCTTAAAATATGTTCTTTAAAGCTTTCATGCCACTTCACAGTACTCCTTATCGGCAAAGCTTTCCTCCGTTTGTCATCCATCAATGGCGGCACATGAAGCAACAACTCTTCTGAATCAGTGTATTTGCTAAAAACTACCTGCAAACCGGAAAGTAAAATTGCAAATTGACTCAGAGGCTTCGACTGCCCGATATCCCTAAGCTGATCTGAGGTATCTTCATCTATAAGAAAGGTGACAGAGTTTAAATTTTTACAATCTGCCTTATTGAGGTAATCTCTTATTAATCCTGTCGGAAGGGGTGAGTCTCCCAATACTTTTTTCCAGTACACTCTACTGGATAAGGTGTTATTCAGTTCCATATCTTCTCCTGGTATTCATTATGTTGATCGTTGGCTGCCTTGGGTAACTACCTTATGAAGTGTGGCCTGCAAACCATTATGCAGGCCATACTCCAAATGGCATACAAACTAATTTAAAGTCAATTTGTAGTGATTTGCTCCAATTGCCATGCTATGGCTTCTTTAAGAATTTTCAATGCTCTATCAAGAGTTTCATCGTCTATCACCAGTGCAGGCAACAGCTTGATAACAGTGTCTTTTCGCCCTGCACTTTCTATAATGAGGCCATTTTCAAAGCATCTTCTTGTGATTTTTCCTGGAATGCTTACGTCATTGAACTTTCCAAAATCGATTCCCCAAATCATTCCTATTCCTCTAATCTCTATCAGACTATTCAGCGGAGCGATCTCATCTCGCAATACACGCTCTATTTTAGCTGATTTTGATACCATAGTCTCTTCAAGATTAGAATTATGGTAATATTCCAAAGCAGCTTTACCACCAATGAACGCCAGCTGAAAACCGCGGAATGTACCGTTGTGCTCTGCCGGTTTCCATATATCCAATTCAGGTTTAAATAATAACATGGACATAGGGAAACCATAACCACTCACTGATTTTGACAGTATCACAATATCAGGCTGAATATTAGCACGCTCGAATGAGAAAAAAGTACCCGTTCTGCCACACCCTACCTGGATATCATCGCAAATCAAAATAATCTCGTACTTATCACAGATCTGTCTTAATCTAACTAACCACTCTTTAGATGCCGCAAATACACCACCTTCTGCCTGAACAGTTTCCAGAATGATGGCAGCTGGTCTGCTCGCTCCGGAATGGGTATCATTCAAAAGTGCTTCTATGTAATTCAAGCTATCAAAATTCTTTAAATAGCCATCTTCATAAGGAATGAAAGTGACATTATTAAGGTCTACTCCGGAAGCATTTCGGTGAGAGTCACAACTGGTAACAGATAAACTGCCAAGGGACATACCATGGTAGCCTCCCATAAAAGAAAATACCCCTGTTCGTTTGGTGACATTACGTGCAAGTTTCAGTGCTGCCTCTACCGCATTGGTGCCTGTGGGGCCACAAAACATAAATTTGTAATCTAAACCTCTGGGCTTCAACAGGGTTTCATTCATGTAGCTGATGAATTCTTCTTTCGGCTGAGTGTACATATCCAGCCCCTGAATGATACCATCATTACTAATGTATTTCAAAACCTGCTCCTTTATATAATCATTGTTATGACCATAGTTCAAAGAACCGGCCGCCATAAGAAAGTCAATGTATTCTTTCTTGTTTTCGCCCTGAAGTAATGAGCCTTTGGCATGACAAAAATGTATTGGGAAGCTTCTACAGTAGCTTCGAACGTTCGATTCCAAATTTTCAAAAACTGAAACCGATGATGTTTCTAATTCTAACATGTTATTAAATCTGGTTATTGGTTTGGACTTTCTTTAAGTTAAATGCGCTATAAGTCATGATGCATGACACTATAGACTTGGTTTATTATTATTAAATACTTACAAATTGAACTTCAATTGATCTCTCAGTGATTTCCTCTTTTCTCTTTCTGCATCTGTTAATACTGAGAGTTCCCCGATATTACAGCCAGGATCCGATGAGATCTGCTCCAGAAGAGCTATAAAGTGCTGACTCATCTGTTCTACAGTAGACTGGTGAAACAGGTCCGCATCAAACATAAACTTGCCTCGTACGGACCTTAGTCCTTCCATGAGTTCCAATTCAAGGTCAAACTGTCCTTCCTGACTCAGCATTTCAAACGACTTCAATTTCAAAGCCTGCTTATACCACTTGGCTTCTTCCCGGAAACTATCTTCAATCTGAGAATTTAAAAACTGAAAAGTGACCTGAAACAACGGTGGGATACTGGAGTTTCTATTGGGCTGAAGTTTCTCCACCAACAGAGGGAAAGGATAGTCCTTATATTTAAGCGAGTCGAATACTGTGGACCTGACTTTACCCAGCAATTCCGGGAAGCTCATGTTTTCGTTTAACTTTAACCATAGCACTATTGGGTTGATAAAATAGCCAAGGGTCTTGTTAAACTTACCATCTCCTCGTGCGGTAGCCAGAGTACCCAGCACTACATTTTCATCCGGCACATATTTATGAAGCAAAACACTAAAGACAGTAAGGAAGGTCATAAATAGCGTAGATTTCTCCTGCTTCGCTATTGATTTGAACTTCTCATACACTTCTTTATTTACCTCAAAATGTACGGTCCCCCCTTGCTGTGAAGATATTACCGGCCGCGGGTTGTCATGAGGAAGTTTCATCACGGGCACTTCATCAGCCAGCAAATGTTTCCATTCGTCAAGCATTTTACTGCCCGTACCATTGGTTAGCATTTCCTTTTGCCATTCGACAAATTCCATATAGCTCAGGGTCTGAACATTACCTGCATTATTATCAGGAGACTCTCCATGTAGTAAAGCTGCGTAAGTATCCAGTAGCTGCTGAATTAACATACTGGTGGAATAGTAATCTGTAATGATATGATGAAGATTCAGGAACAGATAGTGCGACTCTTCAGACTGATGATACAGATATACCTTCATGATCGGCTCGTTTTCGAGGTCAAAAGGTTTTTTGTACTCTTCCTCAATAGCACGGGTGACCTGCTCATTACTCCAGCCCTGTGCTTCTATTACATTAGGAATAATTTTGAAATCTTTATGAACGATCTGAACCGGCTCACCATCATTCTCTTCAAAACTCACCCGCAGGATATCATGCTGATCTACAAGTGCCTGTATAGCCCGAGACATCAGTTTATCGTCAACAGCAGAAAGTATGTTTACATGAAATCCACTATTATAGGCATAACTTTCCGGCGCACTTTTGTACATGTACCATAACGATCGCTGGCCATAAGACAACGGGTAACTTCTTGTTGCCGGTACTGAATCCTTTGTCAATTCTGGTTCCGGCAACACCTGACGACTCGGTTGAAGAGTGTACTTGTTATTTACAGCACTTAGCGAAAGGTATTTAAAAGCTTCTTGTGAAGACGCTGAAAGGTCACTGCTTCTTCTGTCTGAGTAGTGCACTTTGCCTCCCATAAAACTATGGATCATCATTTGAGACGACTTCAGCTTAAAGTCCTGACTGATCTTATCAAAAGACATCCCTCCCACTGGCATAAGTCCCAAATCACATTCTGCCTGATGGTCCATCAGCAACTGTCCAATATGACCTGCTTCTTTATAGACATAGGTAGCTGCATTTGCTCCAAACTCCGCTTCCAGCACTTCCATGTCAACCACTAAAAACAGAAATACAGAAGCCTTGCGACAAGTGACTAAGTTAAACGGCGAATGACAATGCTCCAAAGGCACGGATAAGTCATTAATTTTACGCAAAGTATGTGCTTCAGCGCTGTAATGATATACTCCTTCTGCTAAACCTTCTACTGCCTGATCTCTCAGATACAGGTAAAATTTCACTCCGTATGACCTACCCACCGATGGGTACAAAGACGGAGACCCTGCGGCAGCAGGTCTTTGTGACATATATTGAAGCAAGTTTGAAAATGAATCCAGAGAGATGGTTTCACGAACATAGTCGCGTTGCGTCGCTCTTGTTGCTAATTCACTTTCTGTAAAGTAGCGGGACTTCAAAGGCACCCTTTGTACCGGGCTGTCAAATTTTCTCAAGTGAAGTTGCTTACTGAGAAGCTCTTGCTGTTCCTCTTCAGAAAGCGGATTAAATTGCTTCTGACCATGGATACGCACTATTTCAGCAAAATCTCTGTACTGTGGCTTTCTCGTAAAATGAGCATCTATATTTTTAAACTGACCCGTCAGTTCGTGTTTAAGCCGAGCGGTATTGTATAACTCTGGCTGACGTTTGTAAGTCTCATAATCCACAATTCCTCCAAACAAGCACTCAACAATAACTTGTTCTTCTTCTAACTTCAGGTTTCCACGTATGGCATCATATTCAACCCCCTGAACCGGACATACCCCCAAACCAAAGTTAGCCTGACGACTCAACAGGAGCTGTGTCATGTAACCGGCTTCAAGCGTAGCCAGCTCCTGACTATACCCCATGTATATGGGAGTCATGGCCGCAAGCTGGATAACAAAAAATATTTGAAAAGCAGCTTGTTGATACAACTCATGGTTCCCCGGATGATGAATGTCTACTCCTTTGGCTATGCCATCACTGATCTCATAAAGTTGATGTTCGACAGGGTGGTAATAATATACGCCTCCATTCACTCCTTCTACTTTTCCCGGCTTTACATGAATGTAGGTTTGCACTGAATTTTTACCCCCGGCTGACGGGTATAAATATTTCGACTCTTCTCCAAGTTGATGCTGACGCAGTAATGCCATAAACTCAGAAAACAGTATACCTGGTATTTCCTTTTGAACAAAATCATACTGTGGTGCAGTGAACAGATAATATTCGTCCTTAAAAGACTTTGACATCAACGGTACTGCTGATACTGTCTCACGCCTTGAATTATCTTCGGGTTTGTATCCACTCTGTTTCGCCACTTGTACACCATTTGAAGATGATGTAGTGCAATTCGCTTCTACGCAACCTGCCACGCCACGTATGGTTGTGTGATCTAAAAAGGTTTCGATAGGTAATTCAACATTCAGAGTTTTTTTGATTTCTTCAATTACAAAAATCAATGTCAACGAAGTGCATCCCAAATCGAAAATGTCATCGTCTGCCGATACCTGATCCGTATTGAGTACTTGTTGAAAAACGGTCTGTACTGAGTCCAATATATCCGTACCTGTTTGGTCGACGATATCTTCGGATGCTGAATTGCCGGCATCATAACCTATATCCGAAATGATATCTCCTACTTTGCTTCTATCCAGAAATAATTCCATAGGCACTTCAGCACCCAATTTTTCCTTTATTTCCTGGGTGATCAAAATCAGGCTTAAGGATGTTGCTCCCAAATCAAAAATGTCATCTTCGGGGTTAACCTCCTCAACTGACAGGCAATTCCTGAAGATCTCGATCAGTTCCTGCTGCCCGGAAAGGGGTCTTGAAAGAACCTTAATAGCATCTTCCGTTGCCAAAGCATTTTTCACGGGAACCTTCCAGGGTAATTTACTTTTATCCAACTTTCCATTATGGTTAAGAGGGAATTCATCGATCTTGATTATCGAGGTTGGCACCATATAGTCTGGCAATATCTTCCTCAGAAACTGTCGTAATTCCTTTTCCGGGGTCATCTCATGCTGTTTAGGAATTACATAGGCCACAATCTGCGGATCAGTATCTGCCTCTTTAATCACCACTACGGCTTCACTTACATTCTCATGCCTGTTAATCGCACTTTCTATATCTTCAAGCTCTATGCGAAAGCCTCTTACCTTTACCTGAGAGTCTATACGCCCAAGGTATGCAATCTCTCCATTGCTGAGCATTTTACCCAAGTCACCCGTACGGTAAAGCTTTGCTCCCTCCTGACTGGTGAATGGGTTTGGAATGAATCGTTCAGCTGTAAGTTCAGATCTGTGAAGATAAGCCCGGGCTACCCCAAGCCCACCTACATACATCTCTCCTTCCATTCCATGAGGTACAGGCCTTTTGTTTTGGTCAAGGATATGCACAGTTAGATCGGGTATGGGCATACCAATCAGACTTTCCTTGGTATCAAGATCCGCTTCAAATATTCGTCTGTAGGTAACGTGTACGGTCGTTTCAGTGATGCCATACATATTGATCAATTCAGGTTTTTGATCACCATGACGTGAAATCCATGAACGCAGGTGTTGAAGGTTTAAGGCTTCACCGCCAAAGATCACATACCTGAGCGCCAGACCATCGTGTGCCATCTTCTGCTCCTCTACCCTGCATAACTGACGAAATGCCGTTGGTGTCTGGTTAAGGACTGTTACCTTTTCTCGGCACAACAAGTCATAAAACCTATCAAATGACCTGCTTACTGCATAGGGTACTACTACCAGCTTTCCTCCGTACAGCAATGCTCCGAATATCTCCCAAACAGAAAAATCAAAAGTGAATGAATGGAACAATGTCCAGGTATCCTTCTCATTAAAATGAAACCAGTTTTGAGTGGCTAAGAATAACCTTATTACATTATAATGAGATATGAGCGTGCCTTTAGGCTTACCCGTGGTACCTGATGTATAGATGATATACGCCAGGTTACCGCCGTTGGATTGAACCGGTAAATTAGCACCATCCTCATTCTCAATAAGAGAAACATCCAGGTCGTAATTAATTATTTTGCCGGAAGATCTAAAAAGCTTATTACTGTGCTCGCTTGTGCTTACAATTACAATAGGTCTGGCATCTTCCAGAATCATGCCCAGCCTTTCCTCCGGAAGTGCGGGATCAAGTGGCACATAGGCTGCTCCACTCTTTAACACACCCATGATGCTTACAATCATTTCAAATGACCGATCCATACAAACCACGATCTTCTCTTCCGGCCCGGCACCAAACTTCTGCAAGTAACGGGCTAGTTGATTCGCTCGCTTGTTGAGCGCGGCATAAGTCATCTCGTTACCCTCAAATGTGAGTGCCACACGTTCGGGGTGCTTGTTCACCTGCGCCTCAAACTCCCCCTGAATAGTTTTACTATCCAGGTTCAAAGGTTTGAGCATTTCCAACACGGTATCACTTGTCGTATTGGCGTTAAAACTTTCTACCGGAGTGCTGCTTTCTACATACTCATTTTGGGTATTTCCTGCATTAAACTGCTTCCAGGGAGAAATATTAGTCCAGTCATCATTTTGACATAGCATCGAAAGCAGGTGCTCATACTTTCGGAAAGCTTCTTCTACAGATTCATTAGAATCCTTATGCTCAGGCACATCCCAACAATAATGTAGTTCATTGCCTTGCACAAAACTCATATTATCTATCAGTACATTAGGTGTTATTGAAAAGCCATACCCGGGAGTGATGTTTTCAAACTTACCTTCATTGGTCTGATCAATGATATTGGTGTAAACCACCGGAAAGGTAAGGTGCTTATGCCCTTGATAAATAAGCCTTCCAAGTACCTCCAGGCCGTTGGTGGTTTTAGCTGCCATATCTTGCCTGATAGCATTGTCACAACGCTGCATCAACTGAACCAGGTCACTCGCCTTACGGTCAATTTCAACCCAGCATAACGATGAAAAATCTCCTACGAGTGGACTATGGATGGGCGACCTCTTCCAATCGACATAGACTATCGAAAAGCGTTCTTCTTTGCAAATTGAACCAATGGCCAACGCATATAGGGAAAACAGCAGGGTATCCTCTGTAATATTATATTGCCTCGCCTTCATTTTCAGTGCAGCCCAATCTTGAGATATTCCTGTAAGACGTCTATGAGGCACCCCTGCTTTCTGTTCTATCAGGTTTGGTCCCGGGACAATCTTTTTCAATTTATTCTCCCAATAAGCTTTTGATGTAGCATATTGAGCACTCTGGCGCAGACTATCAACACGGGCTCTATAGCGGGAATAGCCATATTCAACAGGTGGCAGCTCTTTTGAAGGCTGTTCGTATAGTTCAAAAAGCTCTTTATATATATTGGAAATACTTTGCCCATCACCAACTATTCCATCGAAACAACAATGTAGAGTAGCTTTACCGGAACCTGTAAGACTTACTGATAATGAGAACCATGGATATTTACCATAATCGAACTTTTTCTCGGCTTGCAGCTTACGCATCTGCTGAAGGCTATTGAGTTGCTCTTCTTTCCCCAGGTTGCTCCAGTCCATTTCCACGATAGTGGGGTAATGCGGTATACTATCAAGTATCTGGAAGTTTCCATCTTTCGTAATAACAGAATGTAGCATTTCATGTCTCTGGATTACTTTATGCCATGCCTGCTTTAAGCGATTCACATCAATATGCTCTATCTCAAACTCCTGATAGACCAGCGCGATCTCTCCATACTTCCTGCTTACATAGTATGATTGCTGCAGAGAAGACAATGAATACACAGACGATGGAGGTGATAATTGTGAGGTCGCCCCGGCAATATCCGAAGAAAGATCATTGCTCGTCATATGCAAGCCTCCGATAGCCAGGTTTGATAGTGACTGATAATATGCATCCATCATCTCGTTCAATATCCCGGGTTCAAAAGCTTCTTCCACTACATCCCAATTGAGGTGTAACTCATTATTATACTCATATACCTGATGGTCAAGATATATCTGAGGGGTCTGTGATATAGAGTATCCCATTTTTTCGAGCCAGCTATTTTTACCTGCCGACCCTGACTTATTGATCATACTGGTAAACACTATGGGAACGGACAAATGCGAGGCCGCATGCTTCTCTCTAGACTCTCTTAAAGCACGTATACCACTTACTGAGCCATGATCAAGAAGATCCCACAGGTACCTTTGGTTATCCTGCACTTTGCTGGCTATAGTTTTTTCTGCTTGTGGGTAAACATTAAAAAAGTTAGTGGAAACAAAGGGACCTACTACCTCATCAATCTGCGGGTGCAGAGGCTGACGGTTAAATAAGGTAAGAATGATTGAAAACGGATCAATACCACTGTACCTGGCCAATGTATCGGTAAACACAGTCAGCAACAATGCCGTAGGGTTTACATTCATGGTCAGGCACTTTTCCTTCAAAGACTCCCAGTATTTTGCCTCCAGCACCTTGTGTATGCGCTTGCGGTAGTAGCATTGCTGTCCATCAGGTTTTGCGGGCATAGATTCTCTGTAAGGAAGTGCTGGACCGTTATGAATCTTCATTGATTTCCAGTAGGCCATGTCCTTTTGGAACTTCGGCGTATTTTCCAAAGCTTTGGTTTCCAGCACATAATCTCTAAAAGAATAACTTAGTGCCGGCAATGCACTGGCAGGATTTTTATACAGATTATACCATTGGTTCAACAACAGGCTCATACTATACCCGTCGGTAATCCACTCGTCAATGCTTAAATGTATTATTGATTTGTTCTGCGGCAGATGAGTGATCGCAATTTCATAAAGTGGCCAGTCTCCCGGTTCATATACCTTATGTGAAAGTCGTTTACGTAACTCATTCAATGTCTGATCACGATGCCCTTCGGGCTTATCGCAGAGATCATAGACCTGAAAGGGTGGTATTTCAACATTCGCCTGAATGCGCTGTGTTGCATTGCCCATTACAATTAGCCTTAGCATATCATGATGCTGTACCAGTTTATTCCAGGTCAACTGCAAGCGATCCGTATCCAGGTAAGAATCTTCAAACTCAAAATATATATGACACCCTACATAATCACTTTTTCTACTAAGGAACCTCCCTGAGAAAAAAGATTCCTGAATATCACTCAAAGGGAATGGCTCTCCTGAAGTCTGGTAGGCAACCCGATCCTGCTGCTGTACCTTTTCTTCTCTTCCTTTGCCCTTCATACTTTCAACAAGTCCAATGAGGTACTCCTGTTTTTCTTCCTTCGAAAGCTGGTAAAATAATTCTTGATCCATATCAATTTGTGTTTACGACCATGTACAGCGACATGCGCATAATTTGTTGTTCTACTTGTTGTTTCTAATAATATTATTAATGCAGACCATTGTCGGACACTGTCTCTCCTTTTAGTATCCTCTGGTAAAGCTCATTCAACTCGTCATCTGACAAGCATCCTATGTACTCCTCTATTTTTGTCAGAGTCTCCACATCTTCGGGTTTCGCGCTATGCCCTCCATCCTTTTCTTCCAAAGCCAGAATACTGTTTACCAAAGCGTGCAGGGAAGCATCCTCAGTCAGCCCTTTAGTAAGAGCCGATATTGTATGACATTCTGCAAACAGAGATAGCGGGAAGGGATGTTGAAGTTCCTTCTCAATATCATATTTCAACTTTGTAAGTAAGATGGAATCAAACCCAATGGCCTGGAAGGTGGCATTTTCATCCAAAACCTCCAGTTCAATACCCAGCATCTGAGCAAACTTATGCTTGAAGTAATTCGTTACCGCCTGATCAGGTTTTGTATGAAGTACTTCATCAGTTACAGCGTTTTCACTTTCAACAGGCGCTGTTTTTATTTCAACCTCGTGCTGATGATTCACCATAGTTTCTTGGCTAACTTCAGTTACGGGTTCTTTTTTCGCAGCACTATCAAAATTTCCTGCAATCCAGTGACTTACCTCTCTAAAGGCATAGGTAGGTAAAGAGACACGTGACTTCGAATCGGTGAACATGGATAACCAGTCAATCGATGCTCCACTACACCATGCCGCTGCCAGTGCGGACCAGTCTGAAGCTTCAATAGCATGAGCCACTTCAGCATCAGAGATACGCTCCTCTGTATTGCTGGTAAACACGGCTTCTGTGTTTTCACCATTGAGGTAGTTAGTAATCTCCTGCATTAACATGGGTTTACTATCCGCGAGTACTGCCACTTTTGATTCCATACACTCTCTTCCTACCATCAACGTATAAGCCATATCACTCAAATTGATATGATCAACGCCGTCAAGGAACCGTAGAAATTGATTCATGTAATCATGAAGAGCTTGTTCGTTTTTAGCAGAAAACACAAAAAGCGGTACCGTGTCTTCTTCATTTGAGTGTATTATTTGCTCATATTCTTCAAGCACGAGGTGCGCATTAGTACCTCCGGCTCCAAAACAATGTAAACTCGCTCTTCGTGGCGCTGAGTGATCACTCTTCCATGGTTCTGTTTTATCTACGATATAAAACGGTGACTTATCCAGCCTGATTTGAGGGTTCAGCGTATTGAAATTTGCTGTAGCCGGTATTGTTTTATGACGGAACGCCATGAGCAATTTAACCAGAGAGGCTGCTCCTGCCGCTGCCTCCAGGTGACCTGTATTGGGCTTTACAGAACCAATACCACATTGAGGGTGATCAGGCAGAGTTTTTCCCTGCTGCTGGTATATTCGCTT
This sequence comes from Fulvivirga kasyanovii, assembly GCF_009711405.1. Lineage (GTDB taxonomy): Bacteria > Bacteroidota > Bacteroidia > Cytophagales > Cyclobacteriaceae > Fulvivirga > Fulvivirga kasyanovii. The sequence goes on from NZ_SMLW01000637.1 coordinate 27,284, forward strand.
AAAGGCACTTTTAAAAGCATTTACTTCTACAGAATCTCCAATAGCAGTGCCTGTTCCATGAGCTTCGATGTAGCTGATAGTATCAGGGCTAACATTGGCTGATTCATATGCTTCTATCATCACATTAGCCTGAGCTTCTGCATTAGGGGCTGTGAGAGAATATCCCTTACCACTATGATTTACCGCACTACCCTTGATTACTCCATATATATGGTCCTTATCGGCTTCTGCCTTAGCTAATGGTTTCAATAGTATGGAGATCACTCCTTCCCCTCTGATATATCCATCGGCACGTTCATCAAATGTATTAATCTGATCATTACTACTTAATAAGCCTGCTTTACTAAAGTTCAAATAACTGTACGGTGAAAGCAGGAGATTTACTCCTCCTGCAATCGCAGTTTCACATGAGCCGGACTGTATGGCTTTAACGGCATTGTGTATGGCTACTGTAGAACTTGAGCAAGCTGTATCTATGGATTCACTAGGCCCTCTGAAATCATAAAAATAAGATATCCGGTTAGGAATGAGGAAATGTGCATTTGAAGTTGAGGCATGGACACTTGATCCCTCTCCTGCCTTTGCCAGCAATTCTGCATATTCTGAACTACTCACCCCAACAAATACGCCCATTCGGGAACCTGCAAAGTCTGATGGTTTATATCCTGCATCTTCTATGGTCTTCCATACATTTTGCATGAATAAGCGCTGCTGCGGATCCATAGCTTTGCTTTCATTAGGCGAAATGTTAAAGAAAGAGGAATCGAATTTATCTACATTTCGAATAAATCCTCCCCATTTACAATAGGTCAGGTCTCCTTCAAAAGGATTACCATAGAAGTCTTGCCACTTCCAACGCTCTCCTGGTACTTCCTCTATTAAGTTGCTTCCGTTAACCAAATGCGACCAAAATTCATCTACATCCCCTGACTGAGGTAACTGAGCCTGGATTCCTATAATAGCAACAGGCTCTGTAGACGGCGATGAGTTTCTATTGTTTTTCGCTGGTTGTTCTTCTATGCTTTTTGAATGACGTATAGAAGCTAGTGATACTTCAGAAAATACACTTTCCGTGACTACCTTTTCTTCCTCAACCGGCTTCTCATCCCGAATCGTACCGGAGTAATAGCTTCCTAACTCATCTGTATATTCATTATATAAGTGTTGTGATAATTGTTCAACCGTTACTTCGGCTACCTCAAAAAAGAGTGCCGGTGTAGTAGATAAGCCGTATTTGCTATTGATGCTATTTGAAAGTTCTGTTAATGTAATAGAGTCAAACCCAAACTGCTGAATACCTACTGAAACCGAAAGCTCAGACTCATCTATCTGAGATATAGCAGATACCATACTCAGTAATTCACCCTGTAATTGTTTCACTATTTCCCGATCACCCTTGACAGATACTTTGTGTACTTCTTTTGTATTTGAAGTTCCGGAAGTATTAGCTCTGGTTTTTAATAAAAATTCAGGATTACCAGGGTAAATCATAATATCTGATTCACTGGTGTTAAAGGATACCTTAAGGACATTCAATGCTTCCTCAGACTCCAAAGGTCTCATCTTTAATGATTTAAGCATCCATTCTTCCTGCTGAGCAGATATTTTCATACCTCCATCCCTCCATAGCGGCCAATTAACAGAAAGTGTTTTACCCGACCTTTTACCTGCTGTCACCAACGCAGTCCGGTATTGGGCATAATAGTCCATGAAACTGTTAGCGTAGGCATAATCAACCTGCCCCATGTTGCCCAACTCGGCTGAAATAGACGAAAACATCATAAAGAAGTCCAGGTTCAAATGACTGGTAAGTTCATCCAGTAGTATAGTGCCAGATGTTTTTGGAGCTATTACCTGAAGTGCCTCGTCAATCGTTTTATTGATCATAAGTGCATCCTTTATCACTCCGGCGCAATGCATAATACCGTTCAGATTCTCGAACTTCTGTGCTACGAACTGCAAAAGCTTTTCAACCTGCTTTCTATCTGTAATGTCGCATGGGTAATAGTGTATTCTGCTATCAATCGCATGTTGAACCTTATCATTATGTGCCGAACGACCCGTTACAATCACTGTCGCCTGATAGTTTGTAGTTAAATATTCTGCTACCAAGCTTCCTACCCCTCCTGTTCCTCCAGTAATCAAATAGGTTCCGTTTGTCCTGTAAATGGTTTCTTCTTCGTTAGAAAGCTCGAATTTCCGAAGCTCCTTTACCAACCTCTTTCCGTTATCATACCGGATCTCTCCAGGAAAATCACCGGCAAAGAGTTCATTAAGCAATGCCTCAGGCACGTTATTGTCCTCGTGCCATTCTACCACTTTTAATTTGATGTGCTTTTGTTCCAGTTGCAGAGATTTAGCAAATGCACCTATGGCAGCATGGTCAGCCTGTACCTTCGTAATATCTCGCTGGTATGCGTAAACCATATTGATTTTATGCGTGAGTGTACCCTGAGAGAGTGCTTTACAGAAACTAAATAAATCCGCAAACGCATCTCCTTCATCATTACCTACCCATAAAATAGTATCGACTACCTTAGACTCCTTCAAGCATTTATCTGCCAGAGATTTAAAGCTATTTACCCGATCAGACTGATCAACCTTCCAATAACCGGATGATGGATGATCATTCACTCCTTCTTCACATACCCAGTGCATATCAGTGCCTGGCATATGCTGCTGAATAGTAGTGTACAACGCCTGGTCACCTCCAACAAGCAATACCTTCTGTGAATTACTGTTTTCAATCTTAGCTGTCGGAAGAGAGGTTTCATTCCATACTTTTCTCAAATACACAATTTGATCATTCCCGGCGTCTTCTCCCCCTAGTAGCCTAACTGTATAATTGAAAATTTCCAATACAACCAACCCTTCATCATTCAATAATTGGATGTCAAACTTTTTGGTTGCTTCACCTTTACCCGTCTTCTCCTTTACATATACATATAACTGCTCAGGCAGTGAGCTATCATACATTTTAAGTATTTCAAGCTGAAAAGGAATATACGATTTTCTGCTGCCTGCCAGTTTCTGATTAGCCAAAACCCCTGCAGTCTGAAGGCTTCCCTCCAGTAATGAAGGATGCAGAACATAATCACCAGATTCACCAAGCAATTGCTTTGGAATTTCAATTCTGGATAGGGCTTCCTGCTCACTATACCATACTTGCTGAATAGGCTTAAAAGTTACCCCGTATTCGAAGCCTTCCTGCTCAAATATTTCGTAAAAGGCCTCGTGCAGGATGGTACCCTGCTGCTGGTCTTTCAATTGGCTTATATCCAAATAATGATCAGCAACTGACTTATCTCCATATAAAATTTTTCCCTGCGCATGCAGGTTTTCCATTCTGTCCCCTGTACTAAACTCAAACGCTATGTCACGCTCAGTTTTCTCCAGGTGAATATTGAGTTCTACAGGTTGATGACTGACAGCTACAGGCTTAGCCCATACCACATTTTTTAGTCCAATAACTCTTTCAGACTTACTGGCAAGTTCACCCGCCATACGAGCCATCTCAAGATACACGACACCCGGCAACAGGTTATTACCTTTAACCTTATGGTCATTAATATAATAGTCGTCACTCTTCAGCAGTTTGAAAAAGCAAAGTCCGTCAAACGAGGATTTATTGCTATCAATTAATGCTGTCAGGCGAGGTGCACCCGTACTTTTAGCATACAATGGTAACGTGTTGGTATTGGGGGCCACCCAGTACTTTTTATTATCGAATGGGTATGTTGGCACACTTGATTTTCTTACAGGTCTATTATAAAATGCCTGCCAGTCTATATCTACCCCCGATACCCATAATTTTGCCAACTGCTCCAGCTCACGATTTTGTACTACATTTTTCACAAATTCAGTTCCCGACTTCCCTGCCAATAGTGCTTTCATATCCTGAGAAGCGGTGGCCTGTCCTACATAAGAGGACTCTGCTTTATTAGGATTATCCAGCCACTGTGTCAATTTAACTTTTAAACCCTCAACAGAAGCTGCGATGATAGCCAGTCTGCTCTCCATAGGCTCTCGACCGGTCTGCAAGGTATAAGCAAGACTTTCAAAGTTGATGTCAACCGTATTCTCAGACTTATTATCGACAGCTATGGAAATGTTATTTGTCTTATTGCAGTGTTCGATAAATCTGTCAACCAGATGCTGAATGTTTTTGCTTTGCAAAACGATATCGAACGACACAGAAATATCAAACTGTTGTTCCAGTTCCCTGGCGATCTGAATTAAATGAAGTGTTTCAACACCATAGTGAACGAAATCAGCAGTAACATCGATTTCCTGCTCATTTACATCCATTATTCCAGCCACTTTGCTTGTTACATATTTGCGTATTTTTTCGTGCAGGCTGGTATCGGATAACTGAGTTTCTGATACTCCGTTTGATTGTACGTATCTCACCAGTTTTTCAGCATACTGCTTCAGCCTGTCCGTATTCTTAGCA
>NZ_SMLW01000028.1 GCF_009711405.1 Fulvivirga kasyanovii
TATGCTGGACGGCACGGAGCCGTTGAGCTTTAAGCGGGCGGTGTTTGTTACAGAAAATGCCTACATGGGAGGAAAACTGGAATATGAGGTATTCCAAGCACACATCGCTTTCCTGGCGCACCTAGCGAGCATGCTAAAGGCACAAACGGATTATCCCTATCAAGGCAGCGACAAAGACAGGGTAAGCACTTACTGGTCAGCTTATCGGGTGCTGAAAGACAGCATCCCTTTGATATTCCAAAATGACACCCTACAAACCATTCCTTACACTTATGAT
>NZ_SMLW01000127.1 GCF_009711405.1 Fulvivirga kasyanovii
CAATGATTACAGAACAAGTGAAGACCCAGTTTAAAGAGTTGGGCTTTGACGTTAGCGATATTGCAGTGACTAATTATGACGAGGTGCTGGATCCTGAATATGAGAATGGAAATTATTTGCTGGAAGGGGATATAGCAGTCAAGCCTCAGGATATTAGAGGTATGCTTGGAAGTAGCTTATATTATAAAGGACCCGTCGGTGAGCAATATCATACTTATAATTTGGTATTTTCCTTGCCCCGCACCATTAAGATAATAGGCTATACAGGTGGCAGTCTTGCCCTGGACTCCAAAATGAAAACTGCCTTAACCTGGGCTGTGGCAAATTACAATTCCTTAAATATAGGGATGAATTTTACGCTTACCTTCGGAACCAATTATAGTGCATATGATATAGTAGTTTATAAAGTTTCAGGAAACGGCGGAGGACAAGCTGGCTTCCCGTCAGGTGGGGATCCATATAAATATATTCAGATACAGGATGGCACCAGTAATTTCGATACTAATGTTGTAGAACACGTAATGACTCACGAAATCGGGCATTGTTTAGGGCTGCGTCATACGGATTGGTTTAACCGGTCACTTTCCTGCGGAGTGGGGGGTAGTGAGCCCGAAGATCCTTACGGAGCAGTTCATATTCCGACAACTCCTTCCGGTTATGACCCTAATTCAGTGATGCTGGCTTGTTTTAGTACATCGGAAACGGGGGAACTTGGACGCTATGACAGAGTAGCTTTGGAATACCTGTACTGATGATGTAAAATTCAGGTCATCCGGGTGCTTAAATTGCTATATTTTGATATCTATATTTTCAAAATCCCGGATGACCTTACCTATTCGACTTCTCACTTTGGAGTTTCAAACGTAAGGTCTGTTTCTATAGGGATAATATCATTGATCCAATATTTATATAAATTACGAAGGAAAATTAAATGACTATTTGTTGAAGCAGAGCATGTTGTTTAAACAATAAAGAATAGCCATACATATTCGTGTCAGGTTTAGAATGCTCAAATTCGTGCTCAACTATCTAATTT
>NZ_SMLW01000205.1 GCF_009711405.1 Fulvivirga kasyanovii
TTAATCTCTACTGTTTTATTTTCGATTCCGGAATTATTCAATCTTAAAAACACTTCTCCATCAACTACGCGGTCATAGAAGGTTTCCAGTTTATCTACTTTTTTCTGGATGAAATCGATAAGCTTCTGATCGGCATCGAAGTGAATTGAATGCATTTGTAACTTCATAGTAGTAAAGTTTAAAAGATTAGAAAATGTTAAGCCTTAGGGTGCGCCTGGTCAAAGACCTTCTTCAGTTTATCGAGCGAATTATGCGTGTAGACTTGTGTTGCGGCCAGGCTTGTATGCCCCAACAGATCCTTAACGGCATTGAGCTCGGCTCCCTTGTTCAGGAGGTGCGTAGCAAACGTATGGCGCAATACGTGGGGACTACGCTTTTCAATAGTCGTAAATAGATTTAAGTATTTTTTTACTGTTCTGTAGATCACCATAGGATAGCAAGCTTCTCCATTGTCTGTAACGAGCAACTCACCTCCTGCGTTTTGCAAACCCTGACTATTTTTTGCTGCCAGGTACTGTTCTATCACACGCTCCAAGCTAACAGAAAAAGGGATCACTCGTTCCTTGTTCCTCTTGCCCAAAACCTTGAGCGTTCTGTTAGTAAAGTTTATATCTGTAGTCTTTAACGAAATCAGTTCCGATAATCGTATGCCGGTTCCATATAGAAGTTCCAATATCAGCCTGTCACGGCTGCCACTGAAATCCGGACTGAACTCACACTGATCTAATAACCTGGTAATATCATTCTCCTGCACGAACTGCGGTAGCTGCTTATTGGTTTTCAATACCCTGATTTTGAGCATAGGATCCTTTACAATGTGCTCCCTTCTCAAAAGGAACTTATAGAACGATCTTAAGCAGGCTATTTTTCGGTTTACGGTGCGGGCATCCATCCCCCCGTCTACAAGGCTGACTATCCAGCTACGCACTACTCCGTGGTTGGCTGTACCAGCAGTGATTTCAGGAAAATTACTTTGGATGAATTCTTCGAATTGGCTTAAGTCATTTTCATACGAAGTGATCGTATGTTTACTGTAGCGCTTTTCGTACTGAAGGTATTTAAGGAAGGTTTCCCGCATAAAAAATTAGTACTACTCAATTGAACCTGAGTAGTACTAATTTAATAAATTCAAACGGGAATAAATAGCTGATTAATAATTTTCTTCAGCGTATTTCTTCTGTCTATATTTTGCTCTAATTATTTCAGATCTTCTCTGAACAGAAGGCTTCTCATAGAAAGTTCTACTTCTAAGTTCTTTCAAAACGCCTGTTTTTTCGAACTTCTTTTTAAATCTCTTTAGAGCTTTCTCGATTGACTCGTTTTCTTTTACGTTAACTACGATCATTTTTTATACACCTCCTTTCAAATGAACTGCAAAATTAGGAAAAATATTATTGACTAACAAATTAATTAAAATCAACCGGCTGTCCAGCTACCTGTGCTGCTTACCGCACCTGATTCATCATAATAAGTCCAGTTGCCGCTTCCATCTGCATTCCAGATGTACTCTACCTGAATTACGTTGTTATCATAACTCTTTATGTACCCAGATCCATCGGCCAGTACCTCAAATATGAATGAGTACCCCCATGAAGGGTAGTTATACTCACCATAAATACTTCCATCATTTCTGATCTCATACTCATAGGTAAGTATTTCGACACGAGCATCAGCCTCAAAATCCAACATTACAAATGAGCCGGATTTTCCATCTTTAGCCTGAGTGCCTTCAAACCATTTGTAATATGGGCCACCGGCCTCTTTGAAGAAGATTTCAAAGAAGTATGAATCGCTCAGCTCGGTAATCTGGTAAGCTACAGCTCCACCCTGATATGACCACTCATAGGTTACAGAATTGGCATCCATACGTCCATTCGCAGCTTCAATAGGGCTACTCAGCTTTGTAGCGCCGTCAGGTATGGTAAATAGAGAGCTGTAGGCACCAATACTTGAGGTCATGCTTTCAATCATGCTGCTTACGGCCTGGGCTTCTGAACTGCTTGAATTTTTCAAGCCCTCAGGGATAACAACTTTAGTCTCTTCGCTGAATACAGCAAGCTCCACTTCTTCTAAAGAAGGTTCAGGATCATCCTTATCGCCACACGAAACAGCTACGAGAGCCAGGCAAAACA
>NZ_SMLW01000210.1 GCF_009711405.1 Fulvivirga kasyanovii
GATCATTTATGGAATCAGGTTCCAAAGTAACTGTAGTCCCATAAAAATCGACACCACTTACATGTGGTAAACTTTTAGGGGACAAATCATATTTTCCTTTGAAATTCCTGGGAAATAAGGATTCCAAATAAAACGGATACTTTTCACCTACTTCTATTCTCGAACATTTTTCCTTGCTTGTTCTTTTTGATGCAATCTTGAATAAAGTCCCTCCTTTCTTTGCATAAATAAGATATACGTCATTTAAAGAATCTAATTTGACAACCTCATAAGCAGTAGGCCTAAACTTTACTGGAGTAATCTCCTGTTTTTGAGTGGTGACTACTGAGTCATTTAGTGTTCCAAGGACTTTTAACAGGCTATCAGCTTTGTCTATGGTCATACTACATCGGTTTTCCAAATACCATGCTCTCCACTTTCTTTTATCTTTTTTAAAAAGTTTGGGTTCATAATACACTATGTCACCCAAATAGATACAGCTTTCAATTCCGGTAACGACATTTAAATAGTATGCTGCATTTACCGCTCTCCGGGTGTCATCACCCGAAAAACCTTTGGAGAACTCCTCTAGGGTTTGTAATTTCTCATTAAACTTTCGTTTAAATAGCTTATCAATGGTACAGTTTTGATTTTTTACACAGCAAGCCATTGTAAAGTTTATTAGCAAAATATATAGATACATCATGAATGGTATACCTTTCTAATTTTTTTTAGAGATCGTAACATTGTCAACTGCTTGCACTACTGGACTATCTTTTTCAAGGTATTCAGCAATAATGGTTATTTCCGACTTTATATAATAGTCCTCTATAAACAGCCTTTCTTCTTTGTTGCCGACATATCTTATTACTTTATATCCATTGATATTCAGAGTATCTCCTGGTTGGTCAGTATTAAACGGCCTTTTAACATTAAACCCGCAGTGAACCGTTATTGTACTGTGATCTTCAAATATATAGTGATGAAAGATACCTTCAGTATAGCTATCTTCCTGATATGTATAATCATCAAAAAATGGAATTTCAATTTTATATGTTATACAATCAATAAGTATAAGCTCCCGGTGCAACCAATCATAGTAACTCATTAAAATTTCAGAGGACATCCCCTCCGGGTGGGTTATGCCTTTTGAATGAAAATAGACTGCTAGCCTTGACCCCCCCCATAATGCCCAACTATTTCTCATCCACATGCCTAAACCATGATGGTAGGCTAGCATTTCATTGCGGGATTTAAGGGCTTTAAATTCTTCCTTATCTTCATCCGAAAGAACCTTATCTAATTCTGCCATGGCCTCGTCAAGGTCAGCAGGTATGTACACACCATGAATGGTATCCATGGCTGCAACTTCGGATTGTGTAACTCTATGGCTACAACCCATCTGAAAAATAACCATATAGGTAATTACGATTAGCATTATTCTTGAGATCATCATTTTTTAGGAGTTACAAACCTCTTTAACGGTAAAGTTGCGACAACACCGGTTTGATTATATATATAAACTGTTTTGCTTGACATACCAAATACATATTCAGTATCTTTTGCAGTGGTAATATCGGTTCTTGATGGGGCTTGGGTAAATGAGCCTGTTAGACCTTGGTTATTGGTGAAACTGCCACTAGGGTGACTGTGAAAATCGTTATTTCCCCGTATGGATGCCTTTCCTCCAGGTGCAGACACAACACCGGGTGTAGCCTCCTGAACACTTCCATCACTTTTAATCCGTCCTCCATACTCTCTATTATTATGAGGCTTTTTTATAAAAGTACCTCCATTTCCATCATCTTGACTCACTATACTAACCATATCGTCCCTAGTCTGAGCAGAGGCTATTTCAACTAAATTTCCCATGTGTTCGCCTTCTGTATTTCCTGAACTAATTAATTTTTCAGTTGCTTTCGCCTCTGCATTTGAAATAGGGTTTGACCAGCCTTTTTCATCTTCTTGAACTCCTTCGGGATAAAGTTGTTCTGTTGTTTTGGTTGTTCTAATTACAAACGTCCTATCAGGTTCGTTGTTTCTCTCCCTGTAAATTTCTTTACCTTGTTCGTTTAAGTAGATATTATCCAAAGGAGCCAGCCCGTCTGGATCAATGAACCTAATAGGATTGCCGAAAACAAAGTTGTATGGACTCCAACTGGCCATCTCATCGGCCAACGGATCAGGACTC
>NZ_SMLW01000048.1 GCF_009711405.1 Fulvivirga kasyanovii
ATCATGTCGCGCAACCATTTTTTGGCAGATTCAACATCTATGAATTGCCGAATGATCAATCCTTTTGTCAGCTTTGCCCCCTCTGAACTATCAATGTATGTTTCTATGCTCATACTTGACAGCTCATCTTCAGCCGGTACAAGGGCAATATGTCTAACGCCAACCTCAAATACCCTTGCATTCCAATTACTGGCAATCCATGCTATATCCTCCTGTGAAATAACTTCCTGATTCCTGGCATCAGCCAGCCATGCTATTTTGCTCATTTCACTTTTCTTTTCTTTCAGAAGCTGTAGCCCCACATTCATTTGCTCTCTAAACTCATCACTCGTCATAAA
>NZ_SMLW01000327.1 GCF_009711405.1 Fulvivirga kasyanovii
ATAGCATTGGAGGGGATTATAGGGGTGTTTAATCCGTGATAAAAAGTAATAAAAATTTCAACCATGAAGATTTGGCTAAAGCCTGTTAAACTTTAATCAGGGAAGTGCAATAAGCCTGCATCACAAACCGCTTCAAAACACATACTCCTCAACAATCACCTTACTATCAATGGCGGGCGGAAGATTACCAAACATCCATCCTGAAGAACCTTCTGTAAGTCTGGATAGGCAATAGGCTTCCGCCATTTGTTCACGCCCCATTTTCATTAGCGCAGATGCCTGGACTGCTTTGGCTAACTGCTCCACAAAGTATCGTGACTGACCTTCTGATGGTTGATTTGGGCTTGAACTTAGCTTTTCAATAAAACGATCGTAGACAGGCAAGTTTCCTTTGTTGGATTCCAGTTCATGGATCAAAGCATCCAGAACGGCTGGTGACTTGGAAATGGCACGCATCACGTCAAGGCATTGCACATTGCCACTGCCTTCCCATATAGCGTTTACAGGCGCTTCTCTGTACAGCCGCGGCAGTACGCTACTTTCCACATAGCCATTACCTCCCAGGCATTCCATGGCTTCGCCCAGAAAAGGAATGCTGCGTTTGGTGATCCAATACTTTCCAACCGGTGTCAATAGCCGCAGCAATAGCTTTTCTTCTTCTTTAGTACCATTTTCAAGACAAAGAGCCGTGCGGTAGGTCATGGCCAGAGCAGCTTCTGACTCCAGGCATAGGTCTGCAACTACATTTTGCATCAAGGGTTGGTCTACCAGCAGCTTGCCAAATGCTTTTCGATGCCGGATATGATGGAGTACCTCTGTGAGCCCCCTGCGCATTAATGCTGAAGAGCCAATCATACAATCGTAGCGCGTTAGCGCGACCATCTCCAAAATAACAGATACACCTCGACCTTCTTCACCCATTAGCCAGGCCTGGGCGCCATCAAATTCAATTTCAGAAGAGGCATTGGAGCGGTTGCCGAGTTTATCCTTTAGCCTCTGGATCCTGAACTTGTTTTTGCTGCCATCAGGAAGCCACCTGGGAAGGAGAAAGCAGGAAATCCCCTGAGCTGTTTGTGCCAATGTTAAAAAGCCATCACTCATAGGAGCAGAGCAGAACCATTTGTGACCGGTTAGCCCGTATAATTCCCCGGTGCCAGCTTTGCCAACAGGTTTTGCCTCCGTGGTGTTGGCTCGTACATCCGAGCCTCCCTGTTTTTCCGTCATAGCCATACCTATCGTTAACCCCTGCTTTTCAAAATACGGTTGATTTGACGGATCATACGTCCTTGCCAGGATTTTAGGAATCCATTCATCAGCTTTAGGAAAATGCTTTTGCAGTGCGGGAATACACGAGAAGGTCATAGTAATAGGGCAGCAGGTGCCAGCTTCATTTTGAGCGTGCAGGTAAAACATTGCCATCCGCAGTAAGTGGCTTCCAGGTTTCCGTTCAGACCACGGCAGGGCATGGACGCCATGCTTTATGCCCTGCGTCATCAATTCATGATAAGCAGGGTGAAATTCAACCTCATCCGTTCGGAAGCCACGGGCATTATGTGTTTCAAACACAGGAGTGTACTTATTGGCCAGTCTCCCGTTGTCGATCATTTGCCTGGTGCCCATGGTTTTACCATAATCTTTTACCTCTGACAGCCCCCAGTCAACACCCCCTTGCTGAAGTATCAGTTGAAGGGGTTTATCTATTTCAAAAAGGTTTATATTCTCAAAAATCGGACTTTGATTGAATACCTCGTGAGTTTCCATAGTTGAATATTTAAAGCTTTAGCAGTCATAAAATACTAAGTTTTTATAACAATGCCAGTGCCTTTTTCCTACTTCCCAGCGGATGTCACTCGAATAGTACTCCGCGGCATTTATAGCTTGCATCCTCCTTGTCTGATGCAGACCGGCTTAGCAGGTGCCTTAGCTTCGGGATAACCATTAAGCCTGTAGTCAAAAGTTCTGACACTGCCTCTGTTCGAGGGGATTCTAAAATACTTTCCATAAGGCTTGGTTGTGTGATTTGAAGATACAGGATGGAAAATTTCAGAATGACGGTTAAAGGGATTTTTAATTGAAATTGAATGACCATTACATCCGCAGCTCCTTAAATAGAAGTAAATAATACCATCTTCCCGCTCCAGACGATTGCACATATGGAATTTACCCTCAACGACTGACAAAAGTCATTGTAGCTTTTGCAAATGCTCACTAAGTTGCCGCAATGTCAAGTTTTAGGATAAGGCCCCGGTTTAAGCAGCTCATAAAGGGGCAGCAGGAAGTTATAGAACAGCAGGTCAGCACTGCCTTGGGTGCAGAAAAGCAGTTTGTGTTCAACCACCTGCCCGGTCATATTTATATCAGTATTCATCCCTCTCATCGCCATTTCTGGTCGCCTCAGTTACACCTGACTTTTGAGCAGGAAGCAGAAAATGTCGTTGTCAGAGGCTTGTATGGGCCTAATCCCTCTCTCTGGGCGGTTTTCTTTTTTGGGTATATTGTTTTAGGCTTATTGGTGCTTTTTATAGGGGTTTGGGGCTTTAGCTTATGGAGCCTTGGTAAAGATGCTACTGTGCTTTGGGGCATTCCGGTATTAGGTGCCCTGGCATTGGTGTTATATCTGGCCAGTCAGGCCGGACAAAAGTTTGGGGCACAGCAAATGTTTGACATTCACCACTTTTATGAGCAGACCGTTAAAGATAAGGTAGAGGTTAGCTGACCTGTTAATTACCCTGTTCTTCCGGGTAGATTGAAATGATGTGCTGTAACTGTTCCAATTCGGTCTGCTTTTGTGTAAGTGCTTTGCGCTCTTTATCCAGGGGTTTGCCTTTTAGGTCATTCAACTGAAGCGAAAGCTTGTACATCATGTCTTCCAGGGCTTCAAGTAGTATCGGTTTGTATTTGGGATCTATCTTTATCATAGATCTAAAATAAGGGTTAATTGTAAATATTTTAAGTATTTGTGCTTGTTAGTGCCGATGGGGTACCCCTGATTAAATTGAATAATCGCTAAAGCCAAACAATCCCTTACCCATGTCATTCCGGTATTCGGTAGTCAGTATGGGGTAATCGGTGTGTCAAGTCAGAAGTCGGAAGTCGGAAGACCGAAGAAGGGACAGTTAACCGGTAAGCAGTGAATTGATATAGAATTGGTATTTTAAATACTTCTACACACTACTATCCCCTCGAGGGGATTATAGGGGTGTTTTAACGCAGTCAAAGCCCCACGTCATTCCGGGTTTTCGCAGTGTAGCGGAGAAAATATCCGGAATCTCCCCGAACAAAGATAGAGGACAAAGATTGCGCAGTGCCCGGGAGACTCTACTCGGAAGTAATACCCCTATCTCACAACTCAAGACTAACACTTGCCTATAACATTAAAAAAGAACAGCTTTGAGCCCATATGCTCGAATTACATAAGGAAATATTGGCAGCCACCGGCGCTTCGGCTATTACCGGGGCGGAATCGGTACAAACGCTTTGGAGTGGGTATGGAGAGATTAAACGCTATTTTTTAGAGGGTGGTAAATACCCAAGTGTTATTGTTAAGCATATACAATTGCCCGATGGCAGCGAGCATCCAAGGGGATGGAATACGCCCTTATCGCATCAGCGGAAGCTAAAGTCTTATGAGGTGGAAAGGAGATGGTATCAGGAGTATGCCGGGCTGGCGGATGACTTTTGCAGGGTTCCGCATAGCTATCAGGCAGTGGAAGAAGGAAACGAGCTTTTATTGATCATGGAGGACTTGAATGCCTGCGGGTTTCATATTCGGCAGAATCCGGATGAGGTTAGTTTGGAGCATGCTAAAAGCTGCCTTGGCTGGCTTGCTCACTTTCATGGCCGGTTTATGGGGGTGGCACCTCAGGGCCTATGGCCGGTGGGTACCTACTGGCACCTGGATACCCGGCCTGATGAGTGGGAGCGAATGGAAAACATACCGCTAAAGCAAGCCGCAAAAGGGATAGACGAACGGCTTAAAAATGCCAGATATCAAACCATCGTGCATGGTGATGCCAAGCTGGCCAATTTCTGCTTTAGCGAAACCGGGGCGGTAGCTGCGGTAGACTTTCAGTATGTGGGCAGGGGATGTGGCATGAAGGATGTGGCTTATTTTATCAGCAGTTGTTTTGATGAAGAGGCTTGTGAAGAGTATGAAGAAATGCTGCTCAACCATTACTTTCAGCAACTTGAGATAGCGATGGATAACTATATTGATTATCAGCATATTAAAGAGGAGTGGAGTTGGTTGTATGCTTATGCCTGGGCGGACTTTTACCGGTTTCTCGATGGCTGGAGCCCCGGGCACTGGAAGATGCATGACTACAGCAAAAGACTCACGAGGCAGGTAATTGACGAATTAAACCATTAAGTGATGCTCTCAGAAAAAGAACTAAAATCGCTTTGCCAAACTGCCGCTACTGCGGCCACGGTTGCCGGACAATATATCCAGTCCCGGTTTGACAAGCACTATACCCGGAGGCACAAGGAAACTGGCCATTCCCTGGCTTCTCAGGTAGTGACGGAGATAGATGTAAAAGCTCAGGAAATCATTCTTGAACATTTAAACAGCACCATCCAAAATTATGATCTGGGCTTATTGACGGAAGAGGCCGCTGATGATCAATCCAGGCTGGATAAGCCCTACTTCTGGTGTATTGACCCGCTGGACGGCACTTTGCCTTTTACAGAAAAACGGACTGGCTATGCCGTTTCCATTGCATTGATTGCTAATTCAGGAGATCCTGTAATTGGTGTGGTATATGTGCCCGACCTGGCATATTGCTATACTTCCTTTAAAGGGGCTGGAGTATGGTTAAACGGCAGCCCTTTTGTCCGAGAGAAGGCTGCTGTCAATGATTCCATCTGCATTTACTCCGACAGGGCCCTGCAACATGAAACTTACTTTGAACCGGTAAATGACCGGCTGAATGAATGGGCTAGACATAAAAATGCCCAAATAAAATACCATAGCGGATTTGGCTCGGTGAGAAACGCTTTAGGCGTGATGACCTCCGGTACCGGGTGCTGTTTCAAACTTCCAAAAGAAACGAAAGGAGGGGGCAGTATCTGGGATTTTGCTGCTACACGGTTGTTTTTTGAAGAGTTGGATTTGCATGTATCTGATGCCCGGGGTGGAAGGCTCCATCTCAATGATGAGAAATCTACTTTTATGAATGAAGTTGGTGTTATCTATGCCACAGGTTCCGGATTGGCTGAGTTTATTCAAGGTATAATTTAATGTAGAAAATAGCCATAATAGCGGCAGGCCCATAGAAAGCCTTAAATTAAAACATGGAGAGATTATGACCCGTAGTGATAGGCGGAGGGAATATGGCCATGGATGCCGCTTTTGAATGTGCTGGCATGGGGGTGACTCGGTTAAACTGATATACCGTGGCTCAAAGGCACATATTTTATTTACTAAATCAAAGCTCCCCAATATCTTCATTCCAAAGCTCAGGTTTATCCTGAATAAACTGCTCCATCATTTGAATGCATGCAGGGTCATCTACATCGATTACTTCAACACCATGGGACTCCATGAATTCGCGGGCACCTGAAAACGTGCGCGATTCGCCTACAATTACCTTAGGAATATTGAACTGCACAATGGTGCCTGCACACATGTAGCAGGGCATGAGTGTTGAGTATATCACCGTGTTCTTATAGCTGCCAATTCTCCCCGCATTATTCAGACAGTCCATCTCTCCATGCAATATCGGGTTGGATTCCTGAACCCGCTTATTATGGCCTTGGGCAATAATTTTATTGTCT
>NZ_SMLW01000305.1 GCF_009711405.1 Fulvivirga kasyanovii
TTTTTCAGATGTAAATTTATTTGATATATAAAAAGATCGTATAACTCAGAAGCCCAGGCAGAAATGTCTGGGCTTTTTTTATTGTTAAAAAGATGAAAGAACTTAAAGAAAATGTAGAGATTATTTTGCCGTTGAATGGACTTGAAGAAAAATTGAAGCAAGTTCAAAAGGAAAAGAGAAAACTGGTTATCAAGCTGGGCTTCGACCCAACGGCACCAGACCTACATCTGGGACACGCTGTGGTCTTGAAAAAGTTAAAGCAATTTCAGGATTTAGGACATCAAATTGTGGTCGTAGTGGGCAGTTTCACTGCCAGGATTGGTGACCCTACCGGCAAAAACAAGAGCAGGAAGCCGTTAAGTGCTGAAGTTGTAAAGCAAAATGCTGAAACATACATAGCCCAATTGTCCAAGGTTTTAAAAATTAGTCAGACAAAAATTGTATTTAATTCCGAATGGCTGGATAACCTTCCGCTCAGCGATATTATTCAACTATTATCAAGAGTCACAGTAGCGCAGTTGATGCAAAGAAACGACTTTAATAAGCGTTTTAATGAGAATACTCCAATAGCTATGCATGAGTTAACATACCCAATACTACAGGGCTATGATTCAGTAATGATAGAATGTGACATTGAAATGGGAGGTACTGACCAATTGTTTAATTGTACAATGGGTAGACAGCTACAGGATGCATATGGAATTAGCCCACAGATAGTTATGTGTATGCCAATTTTAAGAGGGTTGGATGGAAAGGAAAAAATGAGTAAGTCATTGAACAATACTATTGGGTTGACTGATAAACCCAATGAAATGTTTGGTAAAACAATGTCAATACCTGACAGTTTGATAACCGAGTACATTGATTTGACAACGGATTTTACTGATACTGAGAAAGAGAAGTTGAAAGAAAGTATGGATTCAGGTGTGAATCCTATGAATATTAAGAAGATAATAGCTAAAAATATTATTTCTCAATACCATAGTGTCAGTGAGGCAGAAAAGGCTGAGCAATTCTTTGTTAACCAGTTTCAGCAGCAAAATTTCGAAAACAAGAGTTTCGTTTTAGTCGATATAAAACAGTTTATGAATAGTAGCTTCAGCTTATTGGGCCTGTGTTGCAAATTGAAAAGTGATTTATCCAGAACATCCATTAGAAGATTGATCCTACAAGGAGGTGTATTAGTTAATGGTGAGAAGGTTCTGAATCCGTTGGAAGAAATTATCCTTGAAGGAAGTATTAAGATCAAAATCGGAAAGAGAAGCTTTTATGAATTAAAATAATGCTTCTAACAATATAGACAGCTGGTATTGCCGTAATACCCCTCCCAAAATGTCGTTTTCACACCTTATGAGAGTTTAGGTTCATTCCTACATTTGAATAAAGAACAAAACGCACATGACTATGGGAAAGATAATAGCTTATAATTTCATCTCACTGAACGGCTACTATAAAGGTGCTGACGGAGACACAAGCTGGCACCGGCATGGCAAGGAAGAGGAGAAGTACTCAGAGGAAATGCTTGCGCTCGGCAATGTTCTTCTTTTTGGGAGGAAAACTTATGAACTGATGACTGCTTTCTGGCCTACACCGGCTGGCATGGAGACATCTCCAAAGGTAGCTGCCGGGATGAATGCTGCCGAAAAAATTGTTTTTTCAAACACATTAAACGATGCAAGCTGGGAAAATAGCAGGGTTTTGAATGGAAATATAGTAGAAAAGATGGAGGCTTTGAAAAAGTCAGACTCCAGGGATTTTGCCATACTCGGTAGCGGAAGCATTATTAATCTTTTTACTGATAACAACCTGATTGATGAGTATCAGGTCATGGTTGATCCTGTGGCTATTGGTAAGGGTACTCCTTTGCTTGAAGGCATAAAAGGAGAGCTTCAACTCAAGCTAACTGCTGTCAGGGCTTTTGATAGTGGCGTTGTACTATTGACATATGTTAATCAGTAATAACTTTATAGCTTATGGAAACTACAGTTTTAGAAAAAGATATTAACGTGCTTTTCGTTGAGGCCAAATCATTTCCGGAAGGCATTATGGAGGCACATCAAAAACTTCATGGATTGGTGCCGTTTGACAGGGAGCGAAAGTACTTTGGTATTTCTCGTCCTGAAAACGGGACTATTGTGTATAAAGCGGGAATGGAGGAGGCATTTCCCGGAGAAGCCCGCAAACTCAACTGCCAAACCGTGATTTTGAAGAAAGGCCGGTATGTCAGCCGCGTGGTAAGGAACTACCCGGAGGAGCCACAGCAGATTGGAGAGACCTTTAATGAATTACTGACGCACGATAATCTTGACCCTCAGGGTTATTGCGTGGAGTGGTATCAGAATGAGCAGGATGTGAAGTGTATGATCCGGCTGAAGGAATAGGACAGGAGGGGATTTATAACATACCGAGACAGTTATGGGTTGCAGGTTTTTTAAATCAACCAGCCCGTAAAACCTTCTCCATCTTACGACCTTTGGCCAGCTCATCTACCAGCTTGTCCAGGTACCTTACCTGCTGCGTCAGCGGGTTTTCAATTTCTTCTACCCGGTACCCGCAGATTACGCCGGTAATGAGTTGGGCATTGGGGTTTACCGAAGCTTTTTGAAAGAACGCTTCAAAGGTTACTTTTTCATCAATGAGTTGCTGCAGCTTTTTTTCATCATAACCCGTCAGCCATTCTATTACCTGATGCAGTTCTTCTTTCGTTCTGCCTTTCTTTTCCACTTTAGTGACATAGTGGGGGTATACTGAGGCGAATGTCATCTTTGCAATGCGCTCATCATGATGGCTTGTGCTGTTCATCTCTGGTGTGTTATGTTTTGGTATATAAATTTACTTCAATCCCGGGAAACGGCCTTTTCTTTAAGGCTGTTTTTGTGATTGTACGGAACCCGTAGGATCCGTACAACACATAGTATCTGCATTGGTAAGCGTGTAGCCACAATTTTGTCCGATGTGCGGCCCTAGTTTTTTAATTCCTGGTATCGAAATATATCATAAAGTTTTTGATCATAAGGGTAGTCCCAGCACCCCATTCTATGGTACAGGTTTCCCCCGAAGCCTTTTTTGTAGATATGTACTCCACGTAAAGGGTGTGTCTGGTTTAAATTGGGCGCTGACCCAAACATATCGTATTCCGTGCATCCCCAGCTTTTTGCCAGGCGTATGGACTCCCATTGCAGGGCATAACTTGCCATTAAGTTGTTTTTACTGTTAGCAGAGGCGCCATATAAGTATGTTGCCCGGTTTTTAGACAGTACCAAAAACATAGAAGAAAGAAATTGATCATTCGCCCGGGCCATCAACATTTTTACATTTACCCCTTTACTATGGTTATCCTGATTGGACAGAATGGACGCAAAGTAATCTTTGTTCTGCAAGGGCATATTATGGCGAATGGCGGTTTCAACGTATAGTTTGTACCAGTTGGCGATATACTCTGTGCCATATTCCTTAACATCAATTCCTTTGTTTATCGCTTTTTTTACATTATACCTGGTATTGTATCTCATGTTGCCAAGCAAGTCCTGCTCTTTTTGCGTCAGGTCAAGAAAGAAAGTGTTTTTGGGTAAGGAGTCACTTACACTTTTTCTCAGGTTCCAATTAGAGGTTTTAAAGTTGACCCTGTATTCCTGGGTATGGTTTGAAGGAGCGCCTAACCAATTTCCGCATTCATCAAAGTAATCCTTTTCAGCCGCCCATTGATTTTTCCACATCAAATCATAGCGTATAAACATACAATTTGATGGCAGGTGAGGCCTTATTGACTCTGATACCTGCTCAAGAAATAAACCCTGATTTTCAAACGAAGGCTCCAGCTTCGGGCCGTAGGGCACATAGGCAAAGCAGTGCTGCTCATCCATATATTTAATGAGGACTAACAGGTCATCCTCAACTTTTGCCTGGGTATTGGTGGTGTGTGTCAGTACATCCTTTGAGACGGTTAATTCAAATGCTTTGGCCGTAAATCCCTGATCACTTTTGATACGGCCCCAAAAGGGAGTTTGTGGTAAAATGTTTGTAGTTTTAAGTTCTTCAACTTCTTTATTCTCGAGTTTGCAAATCATCCCGCAAAGCTAAAAAACAGTGGTTCAATAAGAAATCCTGACTGTATAATCTGTGCTTTGACTAGGTTCGCACCTTTTATTCCCTTAGTCTCCCTTTCCCTTGGGGGCTGTATCTATTCAGAACAAACTGGCAAATACTCCTTCTAAGCTCCCACTTTACCTGTTGTAACTTCACCACCTCTTTTGTAGTTAGCCAAAATCACACCTTTGGAAGTTATAGAGTGTTCTACCAATGTAAATGCTGCCGCGGCTGCATCATTATCAAACAGTTTTTTTCCTTTGCCGAGGGTCAGCGGATGAATTTTGAGCCGGAGTTCATCCACCAGATCATGCTTTAAGAGTAAATGTACCACTTCGCTACTACCCCAAACCTGAATATCCGGACCGTCTGAATTTTTAAGTTCCTTGATATCATCCAGGCTTTGAAGGAATACCGAATTTTTCCAATCCGATTTGTTCATGGTACTGGACAAAACGTATTTTGTGCCCTCGTTGATCCCAGGCCAAATCTCTGCATGCTCAGGCCAATATGCAGCCCATATGTCATAGGTTTTTCTGCCGAGGAGATAATCAGCAGGTTTTAGTTCCTCTTCCACCGCCTTGTCATAGGCCTCGTCACCATAGGGAGCTACCCAGCCGCCATATTTGAACCCTTCTGACCTGTCTTCTTCCGGGCCACCGGGCCCCTGTATTACTCCATCTAATGTAATCATGGATAAAACAATTATTTTTCTCATGGTATTGCGCTGTTTGGTTACTTTACAAATCTCCGTAACAACTGTGGAACCGTAGAGGTGTGAATACGGCAATTAACGTGGCAGAATGCGAAAACTTAGAGGTATGTCGCAGATTTGGTTTTGGAAGGGCTCTGACAGAGGACTTTCACCCCTCTTTGTACCCCAGGTTAAATTCTTTTATATCAAAGTAGCACTTTTCG
>NZ_SMLW01000555.1:0-6587 GCF_009711405.1 Fulvivirga kasyanovii
CCTGCCTTTATAAAATTCATTAATCTAAAAAGCTTTGAGAGATCTGCCCCTGATAGTAAGAGTAACGACAATTGTTTTCCTGATGCTGATGGTTTTTGTCATCCTGATCATTGGGAGGGAGTTTTTGTACCCTGTTTGTCTGGCTATACTTTTTGCCTATTTGCTTTACCCCTTTGCCAGCTTACTGGAACGGTGGAAGTTTCCCCGCGTGCTGGCTATACTTGTCTCCATTATTTTAGGTATGACGCTGATCGGAGGGGCTGTATTTTTGCTTTACCAGCAGATGACGGTTTTTGTAAGTGACTTTCCGGAGTTAAAAGAGCATGCCCTTGATAACCTTGATCAACTTCAAACCCGCATTGACAGTTGGGTGGATAATGGAGAGAGCCAGCGTTGGTGGTTAAGGGAGCGCATTTCAAGCCTGATCAATAACAGTGGGGATTTAATGAATATGGTGTTTAGTGCCACTACCGGTACCATTGTTAAAATGGGACTACAACCTGTTTTTGTGTTTTTTATGCTCTACTACCGCGACCGTATCAACAGGTTTATATTTATGGTATGGGATTTTAATGACCGAGGCAGACTGGTTATCATTCTGAAAGAGATTTCCGAGATCACCAAAAATTATATCAGTGGTGTTTTTATAGTAGTGTTTCTACTTTGTATCATCAATTCGCTGGGGCTTATGATCGTGGGCGTGGAGTATGCCGTTATGTTTGGCATACTTTCCGCCGTTATGAATTTCATTCCTTATTTTGGTACATTGATAGGTGCCGCGTTCCCTCTGGCTTTTACCCTGGTGTCTGATGAACCCGGTAATGCCATTGGAGTGATCATCCTTTTTATGATTATCCAGTTTACCGAAAACAACATTCTGACCCCTAATATTACCGGTGGCCGCGTAGCCATCAATCCGCTGTTTACCATACTGATCATCATTGCCGGAGGTATGGTGTGGGGTTTGCCCGGCATGTTTATGAGCGTGCCTTATGCCGGTATGTTCAAAGTCATTTGCAAGCACTACGAGCCGCTTAAACCCATCGCTTTTCTGCTTTCAAGGAATAAAGGTTCTCAGCTCAGGGACGGTCTTAAGCTGATCCGGAGAGTGTTTCGGAGAGGGAAATAATCATCGGTTTTTAATTCTGGTTAAGGGTGATCGTAAAAGTAGTCCCCATGCCCTTGAGGCTGGCTACTTCTATTTTTCCTCCGTTTTTCTCTATAAATTCCTTGCAAAGGATTAGTCCAAGTCCCGTTCCTTTTTCTCCCGCGGTGCCACTGGTACTTTGGGCTGAGCCGATTGAAAAAAGATTGGTAAGCTTTTCTATACCCATGCCTATACCCGTGTCTGCTACGGAAATTTCGACCTTGCTGTCATCCACACTTTTAGTAGATACCGTTACAGTTCCGCCTTCATTGGTAAACTTGAGGGCGTTGCTGATCAGGTTTCTCAATACAAGAGTTAGGTGGTCTTTGTCAGCGTATATTTTCAAATCCGGTTCAAGCGTTTTCTCCAGGGCTATTTTTTTACTGGCGGCCACCGTATCCAATTGAGACATAGTCTGGTTGATGATGTCTTCCGTATCAATCAGGTCAGGCGTATGGTCAACCTTGTTCATTTGAGTGGAGGCCCAGGTCAGCAGGTTTTCAATCAGGTTGAGCGTGTTTTTGGCAGACTTGTTCAACTCTTCCGAGTAAGCCGTTATTTTTTCCGGAGAAAGGCGGTTGCCATTATTGGCGAGCATTTGCGAAAATCCGGCTAGTGCACTTACCGGGCTGCGCAGGTCATGCGCCACAATTGAGAAAAACTTGTCTTTGGTGGCATTCAGGTCTTCCAGCTCCTTTTTCTGTTCATTGATCTCTTCAAAAGCCTTTTCTAACTCAGCCGTTCTGGCGATTACTTTTTGCTCCAGTTGCTCGTTGATCTCCTGTAGCTCGGCCACCAATTGCTGGTTGTTCTTTTTCAGGGTAAGGGCTTCCAAAGCGTTGTCTATGGTTACTTTGAGCTCATCTTTGTTCCAGGGCTTGGTAATGTAGCGATACACCTTGCCGGAATTAATTGCCTCAATTATAGCTGACACATCACTGAAGCCTGTAAGGATCATCCTGATGGCCAACAGATCTTCCGGTAAATTTTTCAGGAACTCAATACCCGTCATGCCAGGCATGCGCTGGTCGGTTATGATGATCGAAATATCGTTTTCATCAATGATTTTAAGTCCTTCCGAAGCGGAAGTGGCAGTGTAAATGTCATAATACCTTCTAAACGATGACCGGAAGACAATAAGATTGTTTTGCTCGTCATCAACATAAAGTATTTTTGGCTTTACCTCTTCAGTCATTTTAGTTTAAATTTAAAGGTAGTTCAATGATAAATTCTGTTCCTTCACCTGCGGTACTATTAACCTCAATTTTACCTTGATGTTTTTCAATAATACCGTAGCTGATGGATAGCCCCAGGCCAGTCCCTTCACCCACATCTTTGGTAGTAAAGAAGGGATCAAATATCCTTTTTTGAAGTTCTTTACTCATACCCTTGCCCGAGTCTTTGATCTTAACAATGGCATACTCATCATTCTGCATGGTTTGTATACAAATGCGTCCCTCATTATCTATGGCCTGTATGGCGTTATTCAATATATTCATAAAAACCTGATTAAGCTGACCTGGATAACAATTGATAGGTGGCAGGTCTCCATATTCCCTGACCACCTCAATTCTGTTGGTCATCTGGTTGCGCAGAATGACGAGGGTAGAATCCAGCCCTTCATTAATATCGGCCTTTTTTAGCTGATCTTCATCCAGCCTCGTGAAGTTGCGCAGGCTTTTGATAATTTCTGTGGTACGGTTAGCGCCGGATTTGATGCTGTTCAGCAACTCTGGGATTTCCTCCAGCAGATAATCCATTTCCAGCTCTTTCTTCAACCGCTCTATTTCACTGAATAGTTCACTATTGTCTGCATCAGGGGTTATCTGATTGTACTTTTTAATGATCAGGCTCAGATCTTCATAGTTTGTACTCAGTGAATCGATACCAGCAGAAACAAAGTTGATCGGGTTGTTGATCTCATGCGCCACCCCCGCTGTAAGCTGGCCAAGTGAAGCCATTTTCTCAGACTGCACCAGTTGGGACTGTGTTTGTTTTAGATTTTCAAGCGTAGACGAAAGCTCTTCGTTGATCTCGTTCAACCGCCGGTAAGCGTAAGCGTTATCCAACGCAATGGCTGTGTATGCTGCAAGGGTGCGTAATATATCCAGATGAAAGGGTTGGTAAGCATTTTTCCTGAAACTTTGAACGGTGATCACGCCAAGCATCTTGTCTTTGATCCAAAGGGGGATGTAGATGATCGATTCGGAGTGTGCTTTACCTGCAGTGGGTGCAGTTGTCAATGTTTGAATATAATTGGTGTATTCCTGGCTCAAATTATTGATAAATACCTCTTTACGATTATTGAAGCACCATATAGCCATTTTACTGTCATCACTGATGGCGTGTGAAAAATAAGGTAGTTCTTTTTCGCTTTCATAGGCATACCGGAAATCCAGACTTTTGGAAGTTTCATTGTAAACCCCCACCCCAAAAGAAGCAGCATCCATCAGGGAGTTAATACTTTTGTACAAGGTGTTAATAATGCTTTTCAGATCTAGCGTAGAGGTGATATTCTGACCGATCTGGCTTAGCGTAGTTACATTTTGATATGACCTTTCCACTTCATTTTTTTGCTTTTCGATCTGCTCTTTTTGGTCATTAATTTCAGCGGTCCGGGTTTCCACCATAGCTTCCAGGCGCAGATTGTCTTTTTTAAGCTTCTTTGAATATCCGTTAACCAGCAGGTACATGAAACCAATGCCCGCAAAACCGTAGATAAGGTAGGCCAAAGACGTGCGGTACCACGGAGGGAGTATTGAGAAATTAAATGCCGACTCTTTGCTAGTTACATCATAAAAGTTTTTTGCCTTTACTCTGAAAGTGTATTGCCCTTCCTGTAGGTTGGTGTATTCCTTTTTGGTTTCTTTTGACCAGGCAGACCATTTGTCGTCATAGCCATCGAGTTTGTATGCATACAAGTTGCCGCTTTCATGTTCGAAAGCGGTGGCTGCGTACTGGAAAGAAACCGAGTTGTTTTCATATTCCAATTCAGGTACCAACGACGACGGCTGCACTGATGAAAGCAGACGGGGTTTATTATAGGTAGGGCCAGCTCCTTCCGCAAAATATGTTCCTTTAAATACAACAGAGTCATCAGCCACTTTTACACGGCGGATCAGCACATCAAAGGATTGTTTGTACTCCCTGTCATATTGGCTGTCATACCTGAACAACCCGTCTGGCGTGCCAAACCAGAGTATCCCATTCTTGTCTGTATAGCCAGTTACCTGGTTTTCCGGCGACACGATGATCCGTTTGAATGGGTTTTCGTATAAGCTGTAGCTGCCGTTATTTTCTACCAACATACCTTTGCCCTGGTCAGAATCAAACCAAAGGTTTCCTTTTTCATCCTTATTGATATAGTATATCCACCGCTCCTTATGGTTAAAGGCTTTGTCTATTTCAGGGTGCTTTTCAAACATATCCCTGAGCCTATTGTACCGGTATATGCCTTTTCGTGTAGTAAGGAGTACTTCATTATTTATGTGAAAGAAGTAGTTCCAGTTGAGTATGGGTAGGCCTTTGTCCAATCCGTAACTTTTTATATCAATATTTTCTTTCTTTCCTTCCAGGTAAGCCTGCCAGTCGTCAGCGTTGAACTTGAAGGCTCCACCGTATAGTGTGCCGATCCACAGGTTACCATAGTTGTCAGGCTTTATGCTCCGGATCTCTTCCTGCGGCATTTCCAATTCACCTTCCTTTTTCCATTTTCCACCAGAATAGCTCAGCGAAACAATTTTGCCTATCATGCCAATAAATAAGCGATCAGGATATAATGGTGAGCTTCCTATAGATCCAACACGTGCGTTGAATATCTTTGTGGCTACGTCATTGTTGATCTCATAGACTCCGTCAGACGTGGCAAGTAGCAGTTTCTGCTTGCCGGGTGCCGATGGAATATCAAACTTTACCAGCTCCCAGCACTGTATATCCACATTATTGATCTGCTCAAACCTGTCGTTCTCATTAAGTATAAATACACTCTGATGGGTGCTTACATATAACTTTCCTTCATGCCGGTTGATAGCTAGTATGCCACCGTTGAGCCCCGATACCTGATCGAAAATGGTAAATGGGGAAATGACTTCAACTTTAGAAATACCATTGGCCAAAGCCATCCACAAAGAACCATAGCTATCTGAAAAGAGGTTGTAGACGATCTGATATTGCAGCCCTTTGGTTTCATCGAGGTGCAGCAAAAGCTCACCCTCTTTGCTAATGACCACCAAGCCTTCTTTAAGGGTTCCCAGTGCAATATTTCCGTTGTTCAATATGGTGCCGTGGTATATTTTGCTTTCAGAGAGTAAGGCATCCACCTCAGTTTTAAACTTCTGCATCGTGCCGGTTTCAGGATTATAAAGAAACAAACCCTGGCTGCGGCTACCGATCAATATATTGTCATCAAATGGCAGCATGGCCGATGCAAATTCCTCGGCAAACAGAGCCCCGCCCTTTACAGCTTTAAGGGAGTCGCCACTTAGTGTCATTAGTCCTATACCATCTTGCCGCAGGTATATGTTGTTGTTGATCAGAAAGCTTCGGTGGTAGGCATTTTTTAACGGCCAGCTTTTAATGGTATCGTCTTTATAGCAGAATAAGACATTGAAAGACTGGAAATAAACTTCATCGTCTCTGACCAATGTTGTCCATATGTCGGAGAATGTACTGGCTTGGTCGGGGAGGAGGTGGGTAAGTGAGTGGTACGCCATGTCGCCACTTTCATCTGGGGCGAGATACCCGAATTCTCCCACTGCACCCACGAAAATTACTCCATCATCATTAATAGCCAACGACCTGACAATAGACCGGTTTTTTACAGGAATTAATCTCCAGGAGACCCCATCGTATTCCATAACACCTTTATTGTTACCGAAATACATCACGCCACGCTGGTCTTCTATGATTGACCAGTTTTGGGTATTTGCATTATATTCTTTCGGGGTAAAGTTGGTGATAAAGGGGCGTCCAGTTTCCCGCTGTTGCCCGAAGGATAAGGTAATAACGCAAAGAGTAATTAAAATGCCTCTGAAAAGTAAGATCATAATATGGAGTAAACCGTAATGTTAAAAACAAAGTGCAACAACCGGTGCTTTAAAAAACGGGCAAATATTACATAGGAAATATTAGAGCAAAGTTTGTTCCTTTAGTTTTGAAAACCAGGGAAGTACAGCGTGATTTATATGGGTGATTATAAGTGAACAGATATTTTGATTAGTAAGCTTCTGTACCTCAATGCCTTTGTTGAGGGGATAGTTCCTTTTCTTCAAAATTACTTTTCCTTATCTTGTTTGATTCGTAATAATACCGGAAGGCTGAGAGATACCCAATATGGGAAGTGGGAAGTGTTTTTGGGAAACATTCCCAGGGGTTTTTAGGGTATTATTGCTCTTATAACTTCTCCCTTCAAATGAAATTCCGGAAGGTGCGGCGGTCGGCT
>NZ_SMLW01000555.1:6814-18691 GCF_009711405.1 Fulvivirga kasyanovii
TTTTTATTTTAAACCAATACTTTACAATGAACTGCCGGTATCTGCTTCATTTTCTCCATCATTTCATTGCTCGGGTTTACTTTAAATTTACGAGACATCATTTCCACTGAAATGTTCTCCTGTACATCCACGAGGTTCATGTGAAGGGCACAATCCCCTCTGTATTGCAGGCATACTTCTTCGAGGTTTTTAATGACGGTCTCATTGATCTCATTAAGGTTGATGTTGACCATAAGGCCTTTGGTGCGCTTGTCCCTGAGGTCGTTGAGCAGTTCTATGTTCAGGATTTTGAACTCCAAACTCTTGTCTCCCCACTTTCTCTCTACCACACGGCCCTGAATGTAGAGGAACCAACCCTGCATCAGGTACTCCTTGAACTTAATGTAGTCGTCACCGAAAAGGAAGAAAGTGAAGTTGCCATTGTAGTCTTCCATAGTGAGCGTTCCAAAAGGTTTTCCGCCTTTGGTGGTCCTATGGGCAAAACCTGAAACCACACCGGCCACCTTTACCTCTTTGTTTTGCAGAGGTGGCAGGTCATTGAGTTCGTTTAATTCCGTATTACAGAAGCTATCAATCTCAAATTTGAAATCATCAAGCGGATGGCCTGAGATATAAAGCCCGACCACATCACGCTCAATATTCAGTTTTTCTATTTCACCGAAAGGCTCCATGTACGGGATTTTCGGCTTTGGAGTGTCCACACCGGTATCACCGCCAAAGAGGCTGGCCTGCGAGCTTTCGGCCTCCATCTGCATTTTGTTGGCATACTTGATGACCTTCTCGATCAGCGTCTGCTCATTTTCAGGAGCCTGCAGGTATTGGCGACGGTGGTATTCGTCAAAGCAATCGAAAGCACCGGACATGGCCAGGCATTCAAAGGTCTTCTTGTTCACCATTCTCAGGTTAACCCGCTCGGCAAAGTCAAAAATATCCTTGTAAGAACCATTTTTCTCTCGTTCCTCAATGATGTTTTCTACCGCAGCATCACCGCTTCCTTTAATGGCTCCAAGTCCAAAGCGAATTTCGCCCTCTTTGTTAACCGCGAAGTTTACGGCAGATTCATTCACGTGTGGCCCAAGTACCTTGATCCCCAGACTTCGGCACTCTTCCATGAAGAAAGTTACCTTTTCAATGTTGCTCTGGTTGTGGGTAAGTACTGCTGCCATGTACTCGGCAGGGTAATGGGCTTTAAGGTAAGCCGTCTGGTAAGCTACCAGCGAATAACATGTGGAGTGCGATTTGTTAAAGGCATAGGCAGCAAAGGCTTCCCAGTCTTTCCATACCTTGCCCAGCACTTCGGGATCGTGCCCTCTTTCTTTACCGCCATCAATGAATTTTGGCTTTAGTTTTTCCAGCAGGGCAAATATTTTCTTACCCATAGCCTTACGCAGAACGTCCGCATCACCTTTGGAGAAGCCCGCCAGTTTCTGCGACAGCAACATCACCTGCTCCTGATACACCGTAATACCATAGGTCTCGGCCAGGTATTCTTCCATGTCCTGGATGTCGTAGGTGATCTCTTCTTCCCCGTGCTTCCTGGCAATGAAGTTAGGAATGTATTCCATCGGCCCCGGCCTGTAGAGGGCGTTCATGGCTATCAGGTCTTCAAACTTATCCGGCTTTAATGCCCTGAGGTGCTTCTGCATACCGGGAGACTCAAACTGGAACGTACCGTTTGTCTCGCCACGTTGATAAAGCTCGTAAGTCTTTTGGTCATCAAGTGGTATGGTATCGATGTCGATTTCCACACCATGACGTTTTTTTACATTGGCAATGGCGGACTTAATGATGGTGAGGGTTTTTAACCCCAAAAAGTCCATCTTAAGCATACCCGCATTCTCTACCACGCTGTTGTCAAACTGCGTAACCAGCATCTCTGAATCCCTGGCTGTAGAAACAGGGATAAACTTGGTCAGGTCATCAGGGGTAATGATCACACCACAGGCGTGTGTTCCTGTATTCCTTACCGAGCCTTCCAGAATTTTGGCCTGGTTCAGTACCTTGGCTTTCAGGTCGCTGCCATTCCGTATCACTTCCAGTTCTTTCACTTCCCTGAAGGCTTTGTCCAGGGAGGTACCTGGCTTTTCAGGTACCAGCTTGGCAAGGTCATTGGCTTCCGAGAGCGAGAGTTCCATCACCCGGGCAGCATCCCGGATGGAAGATTTGGCGGCCATGGTACCGTAAGTAATGATCTGGGCTACCTGCTGCTTGCCATATTTGTTGATTACGTATTGAATTACCTTATCACGGCCTTCGTCATCGAAGTCAATATCAATATCGGGAAGTGATACCCTGTCAGGATTCAAAAAACGCTCAAAAAGGAGGTCATATGCAATGGGGTCTACGTTGGTGATCCCGATGCAGTAGGCTACTGCCGATCCTGCCGCCGAACCCCGGCCCGGTCCCACGGATACGCCCATTTCCCGGGCCTTGCTGGTGAAGTCCTGAACGATCAGGAAGTAACCCGGATAACCTGTGTTTTTGATGGTTTCCAGCTCAAAGTCGAGACGTTCCCTGATCTCATCGGTAATTTCGGGATAGCGTTTTTTTGCTCCTTCATATGTCAGGTGTCGCAGAAAGGCATTTTCACCTCGTTTGCCTCCGTCTTTGTCGTCTTCCGGGTCTTTAAACTCATCGGGGATACCGAAAGCCGGAAGAAGTACATCCCGGTCAAGTTTGAAAACCTCAATTTTATCAACCAGCTCAGAAAGGTTCTCGATAGCTTCGGGAATATCACTAAAGAGGATTTTCATCTCCTCCTGAGACTTGAAATAATATTCGTTGTTGGGAAAACCGAACCTATAGCCGCGTCCCCTTCCGATAGGGGTAGACTTCATTTCGCCGTCTTTCACACATAGCAGTACATCGTGAGCTTCTGCATCCTGCCGATCCAGATAGTAGACATCGTTGGCCGCGATTATTTTTACGTGGTACTTCCTTGCAAAATCAAGAAGTACGCTGTTTACCCGGTTTTCCTCTTCAAGACCTTGCCCTGCAATATCTCCGTGGCGAAGGAATTCCACGTAGAAGTCATCTTTAAATACTTCCAGGTACCATTGGAAGGCCTCTTCGGCCTGGTGCTCACCTACGTTCAGGATCAGGTAAGGTATTTCACTGTTCAGCCCACCCGTCAGCGCAATAACATCTTCCGAATAGGTTTTGATCAGGTCTTTGTCTATACGAGGATAGATGCCGTAAAGGCCTTCAATATAGGCCAGGGAACTAAGCTTGGCGAGGTTATGGTAGCCGTTTTTATTTTTGGCTATCAATACCTGGTTATGCCGTTTGTCGGGGTTGTCTTTGGTGAATTTTAATTTAGTTCTTTCCTCTGCCACATAAAATTCACAACCAACTATGGGTTTGATTTCATTGTTCAGCGCCTCCCTTACGAACTTGAAAGCTCCAAACATATTGCCCAGATCGGTAAGGGCAACGGCTGGCATGTTATATTCCTTGGCTTTGGCTACCAGTCCTTTGATATCCGGTACAGCCTGGAGTACCGAGAACTGGGAGTGTACATGCAGGTGAGAGAAAGGGTGGTCTATTTTTTTTGCGGCCTCTTTGTCTCCCCCAAAGTTTATTTCGGAGGCCTCTTCAATTTTGGCAAAGTTGGCATCAGCAAGCTCCGGCGCCTCATAGGTAATCTCCGCGACATCGGTGCCGTCCAGTGGTTCTACCACTTTCTGGGTGATCAGTCCGAAGAAACATTTTGCCGTAGCATCAACGTCATAAGCCGCATCGTGAGCATCATTGAACTTCGAACCGAACAGCTTTTCATGCAGCTCGATCAGTTTAGGCGCTTTTAACCGGCCCCCGATACCTCCCTGAAGCTGACAGAATTCGGTGGAGACCTCAGCAGTATCTATTTTGTTTTTCTCCAGCAGGCCATGCCCCTGATCGCTCTGCCCGACCCTTACATATTCCGTACCTACTATGCGATTATCGAAGTCAATGTTATGACCGATGACGACCTGCGCAGCTTCGAGGTCTTTGGAGAAGGTATTGAGAACTTCTTCCAGAGGATGCCCTTCTTCCAGTGCACGCTTGGTGGAGATCCCGTGGACTTTTTCAGAGTTGTAGGGAATGGTAAACCCTTCCGGTTTAACGATAAAATTTTGACTGGAAAGCAGGTTTCCCTTGTTGTCATGCAACTGCCACGCTATTTGTACCAGCCTGGGCCAGTTATCCAGATCGGTTATAGGGGCACTATAATTATGAGGTAAACCAGTGGTTTCGGTATCAAAAATTAAATACATGCTGATGTGCTAGCGGTTTGAAAAAGACAATCAAAAATGATCTTCAAATATCGTAAAACTTCGGGAGAACAGGGGAGGTTCCTGCGAGGATTTTTGCTGTCAATTTTTGGAGGGCCGTGGCGGTTGTTTTGAGGGGATTTTTGTGGTTGGGTCTATTGCCAGTGCCGCTGAACAACTCTTCTCCCCGGTCTGTCCCCTGACAGACTGTTATAGCAGAGCATCCCACCCATTTTCTGTGACTGGGGAGGACATTTTGTCTAAAGTTAACGCACTGCCTGAAGCTAGGTGAAGCTATGCGCATAGAAAGGATAAGGAAATTCTCTGACTTAAGGTATTACCTACTGCCGGTACTACTGAACAGCTCAGCTTTACCAAACTTTTGGAAGTTTAGTAAAGCGGCATTTTAGCTCTGTTCGTTTGTGGTTCTAAACCCATGTTGATTCAACCGAAAGGGGTAGGTATAAAAAAAGCTGCCTGCAAAAGCAGGCAGCCCTCAAAACAACTAGTAGAAAAAGGTGTGATATACTAGAACCTTACATTTACAGCCAGGTTGAACATTGTGCCCAATTGGCTAAAGTGATAACCATCGTAAGTCATTTGAGAGTAACGCTGGTTGAATGTGATTAGGTTAGATTGTACTTTTGTCTGTGCAGGGTCAGCAAGAATAGCTTCACCGTCAGCATTTAAAGCTACAAACTCCCATTCAGGCAATACATTGAAAATATTATTGACATTGAAAGTCACATTTACCCTTTCTGAGGCAGTGTAGTTTACACTTAGGTCAGTTACTACTTTAGGGATAAACTCTGTTTTCAGGTCAGAGCTCATACCTTGCTGTCTGAATGTAGTTTTGCCGAAATACGTATTGTTAACAGCGAAGTCGAACTTGCCGATGTCGTAGTGAGCGCCAAGTATCCATTTAGTTTTGGGTCTTGAAGTGAAGAACAATGCTTCCTGAGTTTCATTAACCACTGACTGCTGTCCCTGCTCAACTATTGCAGGGTTGTTTACCGCGCCATCTCTTTCATTTTCAATGGTGTAGTTTCCTGACAGGTTGAAACCCAACATGCCATTGCCCAGAGGGATATTTTTGTAATTAGCTACTACATCTATACCAGATGTTCTGGTGTCAATAGCGTTAGCAAAGAAGCTTACATCAGAAAGGTTATTGGCAGTCAGCAGGTCATCCAATGGAGTGTCACCACTTTCTGTTGGTCCAATCTCAGTACTAAGCACGATTCTGTCTTTCACCTGGATGTTGTAGTAATCCACAGTGAAGTCTAGTTTGTTGCTCAGCCTTGATCCGAAACCAGCAGTAAAGTTTGTTGATTTCTCTGCATCAAGCTGAGGGATACCTAAGAGCTTTGCCTGAGGTGATACGTTGTTTACCAAACCTCCAACCTGGATACCCTGGCCTGGCACGAAGCTGTACTGAGCTTTCTGAGTATAGATCTGATGCAGTGTAGGAGCTCTGAAACCGGTTGATAACGATGATCTTAAAGTCAGTTTATCATCAAGTACCTTATACCGGGTGCTTAATTTCCAAACGAAGGCGTCACCGAAGTCGCTGTAGTTTTCAACGCGGGCAGTACCATTCAATAAGAAGTCTTTGGTTACATCAAATGCGATGTCTACATAACCACCAAAGTTGTAGCGGTTGAACTTTCCTGAATTTTCAGGTCTGTTTCCTGCAAATGAGTCTGCACCACCACCATCATATGAGGCCAGTTCTCCTTCAATTACCTCAAATGTTTCAGACCTGAACTCCGCTCCAAAGGCAATGCCCAATTGGTCGGAAATCACTCTTGAAATGTCAAGGTTACCCACGATATGAGAGAATTTTGTGCCACCCGGATCAAATGAAATAGGGCTGTTTTCTCTGTAAAGGTTAACACCTTGCTGAATTTCGTCAGCATCTACAACACCATTGTTGTTCAGGTCGCCAAGGTACGTGGGAGGTGAAAGCACAGTGTTTCTGTTGTGAGAGTTTCTCACTGTATAGGTTTGTTTGTTTCCACCGGTTGTGAAGCTGGCATCGTAAATCCAGTCATTCAATTTAGACTTGAAACCTACCGTGCCGTTATAGTCATTCAGGTCACCATCGAAGGTCGGTACATAACCTACATAACTTCCACCAGGTCCGTCAGGGAAGAAGTCTGCCAGGTATGGAAAATCATCCAGCGTTCTCCAGTATGGAGTACGGTAGTTGGCAAAGCTGTTTACCTTTTTGTAAACATAAGCTGCATTGAAGTAAAGGTTTGTGGATTCGCTTAGATCAAGGCCACTGTTTACTACAAATTTGGCAGCAGTGGTTTCAGGGGAACCATTGATGTTACCGGCATCAGGCTTTAGGGCCAAAAATGCTTCAACATCCTCAATATCAGCGCCGAAATCTGCAGCCTCGCCTTCTGCATCTACGGTGCCGGGCCTGTTGGCCAGGTTTACTTTGGATAGGTCAAGGGTATAATTGATGAACCCTTTGTTATCACCCAGGGTACTTCCGTTGTTCAGAGCTACACCTATCATTTCACCATCACCTTCTGAGGTAATGCCGGTGCGCAAAGTTACGTAGCCACCATCGGCATTGTCTTTAAGGATGATGTTCATTACACCGGCAATGGCATCAGAACCATATTGAGCAGAAGCACCGTCCCTCAGTATCTCAACGCGCTTGATGGCGTCAGTTGGGATAGCAGAGATGTCGGCACCTGTTTCACCTCTACCGGGAGAGGTTTGGGTGTAAAGTAGTGAGCTCAGGTTTTTCCTTTTGCCATTGATCAGGATCAAAGTACGGCTGGGGCCCATGTTCCTGATCTCGTAAGGGTCGAGCAGTGAAGTAGCATCATTAACAGGGGTCTGAACCGTGTTGAACGATGGCACGCGGTACTGCAACGCCTTATCAAATGTAGGCTGACCGGTAGAAACCAGCTCATCGGCCGCAACCATATCCACCGGCAGTGGAGTATCAGTTGATGACCTTGGAGCGTTACGCGAACCTACGATCACAATATCCTGCAAGGTAAGCTGGTCTTCTTCCATAGCTACATCCCAGGTAACGGTTTCACCTTCTGCCAGGGTGAATTCTTTGGTTTGTGAAACTAATCCGATGTAACTGGTAGTAACAGTGTAAGTACCTGGCGACAGGCTAAGCGAGTACTTACCGTCTATATCAGTTGTAGTTCCGGAACCTGCTGCGGTGCTGATCGTCGCACCGATTACCGGACCGTCGGCCCCTTTAACGGTCCCCTTGATTGTCTGCGCACTTGCCCACAAAGGGACAATGAACAGCATGAGTGATAAAATAGTAATTTGTTTTTGCATGTAATTAAATTTATGGGTTTGACATTGGTTGCTTTTTCAGGTACAGTTCACCCGGGATACCGGGGTATCTGTGTGTTTTTTCTATGTTTTTATCTTTATAAAGTGAGATTTAGCCTGGCAAAGTAAAATCCTCCGTTAAAGCCAAACTGTGTGGCCCGCCTCGAGTAGATAAACCGTTCATTGCTCCGGAATTCCTCCCGGTTTTCATCCGGATAAATATCGAAGAGATTGTTTGCCCCGACCGTAAGATTGATATGATCTGTTATGTTATACCCGACACTGAGATCGGTAATTATTTTTGCTCCGAATTTCTGATCTATGAAATCACCGTTTGCATCTGTATTGTCAGTCCTTACCCAGATTTCCCCGAACCGGACATTGGAAAGCGTAACGTTGAATTTGCCAATATGGTAAAGGAGTGTGAGGTTAATTTTCGATTGTGGTAGTGCATCTTCAAAGCGGTTCCGTTCTTCCCTGTTGAAGAATTGTTCGGGCGCCCCTTGCAGGCTCGACGGAATATTTATATCAGTGACTTCCGTGGAGGTGAAGTTAGCTGCCAGTGATGATTTTAATGTTCCACCGGCCAGGAGTGTCCTGTGAGTAAGGATCATGTCCAGCCCTTTGGTTTCCGTATCGATGGCATTGACGAAAAAGGTGGCTGAGGCTGCATTGGCTTCGTTGAGAATTGCAGCAATTTCGTCGCTGCTGCTGGAGCTGAACGAGCCGGTTAGCACTACCCGATCTTCAATGCGGATGCCGTAACCATCTAAGGTAAAATTGAGGTTGTCATTGATCTGCCAGGTAATACCGGCACTGATATTTACAGAGCTTTCATTGGAGAGGTTGGGGATACCAAAAAGCTCGGCAATGCGTGAGTCATTTCTAAAAGTGCCTACTTCGTTGGGCACATTTACGCCTTCAGCGTTAAGGAAAAACAGGGTAGAGGTGCTGTTGTAATATCTTTGAGGTAATGATGGAGCCCTGAAACCGGTACTTACGGCACCTCTTATGGCCAGTGGTTTGGTGATAGCCCATCTGCCGGCTACTTTCCAGTTAAAGGTATTACCGAAATCGCTGTAGTCCTCATACCTGGCAGCTACATCTATAAAAAGGTCTTTGGTGAAGTTTAGCTCCACATCGGTATAGAGGCCGACATTTGACCGGCTTTCTTTTAGTTCATTTTCCGGCTGAAAGCCAGGAAATACCTGAGCGCCTCCGGGGCGATTGTAAAAGATGTTGACCTGGTTGAACTCATTGGAAAATGGAGAACCGTCAGCAAGGGTGTCAATGACATTCACATTACCATAGTTCCTGTAAGAGGCTTCTTCACCGGCGAAGATTTCATAGGTATCTACGCGGTATTCGGCGCCAAAGGCTACGTTTATTCCCTCTATTTGGTCAGGGAAGTATCTGTTGAAGTCGAGGTTGGTAGTATTTTGAGAAAATTTGAAGCCTCCTGCATTGAAAGCCGTTGCTGTACTGTTTCCTCGCGAAGCATTGAGCGAGTTGGTAACATGGTAGGTAAATGAGTTGGTGCCGAAGGTATTGCTGAAATCTACATACCACTCACCGATTTTGCCCCTCAGGCCACCGGTAATGGCACCATCGAAAATTTCAGAATTGATCTCAGGAAGAAATCCGTTAGGATATACCGTAGTTAATGTACGATCCTGATTGGGCAATCTGTAAAAACCGGTAGCCTGGCCTCTTCTGGAATTGAGGCCACCAAAGAGGTAAAATTCCTTTTCATCATCTATTTCAAATGAGCTGTTCATCATAAAGGCAGTGTTGATGGCTTCGGATTGACCTACCTTCATGGTAAATGCCCTTCGGCCTCCGTTTTGGTTGATCAGTGCTTCTTCTTCCTGAGGGGTAAGGTTGTTGGTATAGGCATTGGCAGCGTTTATGGCATCAGCTTCTGCCTGGGTTAGTTTTTTGCCTACATCAAAAGGACTGAAATCACCTGCCTGAAAGTTTTCGGCATATATGCTGGGGGAAGATCCGTCCCAGTCAGTCTTGAAAACAGTGCCATTCCATTCCCCTGCACGGTCGATGCGGCCGCGATATTGGTACTGACCAGTCAGGTTTATAAAACCTCTTTTCCCAACTTTAAACCCGTAGTTTACATTGAACTGTGCATTTTCTCCGTCGCCCTCATAAGTCTCGCCCAAGGTACCTGAAAAATAGAGTTTATCCACATCATCCTTAAGTACGATATTGATCACTCCGGCTATGGCATCAGAGCCGTATTGGGCGGCGGCACCATCCCGGAGAACTTCTATGCGCTTGATAGCGGCAGCGGGTATGGTGTTCAGGTCAGTGCCCACTGAGCCACGACCTACTGAGCCATTGACGTTGACAAGCGCACTGTTGTGTCGCCTTTTACCATTGATCAGCACCAACACATGGTCTACCCCCAGGCCTCGCAGGGATGCAGGGTCTACATGGTCAGTGCCATCTGCAATGGTCTGGCGGTTGGATGAAAACGAAGGGGCAACGTAATTCAGGATTTGTCCGACTTCAAGCTGGGGGACGTCTTTTACAATTTCATCAACGGCAATCACATCCACGGGTACTGGTGTTTCCAGTACCGTGCGGTTCTGATTTCTGCTGCCCACTACTACCACTTCCTGTAGCTGGGCTTCATCCAGCTCCATGTTTGCGGTCAGGGAGGTATTGTTACCTACGGATATTTCCTGTGTTTTGTATCCGATGTAGCTGAAAACCAATACGGCATCGTCAGGCACGTCCAGCACCAGTTTGCCGGAAAGGTCCGTTGTGCCACCGGTGGCAGTACCTTTCACAACCACGTTTACGCCCGGTAGTGGCTGTTTATTTTCATCCAATACCGTTACTGTTATGGTTTTGACGATAAGGTCTATCTGAACGGTTTCTTCTTTTCTGTCCCTGTATCTTAGCTTGCTTACACTAATGTCTTCGTTGATC
The DNA here is from genome assembly GCF_009711405.1 of Fulvivirga kasyanovii. GTDB lineage: Bacteria > Bacteroidota > Bacteroidia > Cytophagales > Cyclobacteriaceae > Fulvivirga > Fulvivirga kasyanovii. The sequence goes on from NZ_SMLW01000555.1 coordinate 17,338, forward strand.
TGTCGGAATTTGAGGCGGGCTTCTTTGGATAGGTCCTGGAGGATAGTTGCAATGGAAACGTTTTTGTAATTTTTGGTGAGGCGGAGGCTTTCGTTGATGTCGTCATCGCAATAGTGGAAACGAAAACTGGTTTTGCTTTCCATTTGCTCGAAAGTCTCTTTTAAAGTTGCTTTCTTTAAGTGCAAATCGATGTAAACTTCTCTGACACTCTTCACCCTGGCATGATGGGCCTCTGCAGCCTGAACGATCATTGCTACAGTGCCCAGGGCCATGATGAGAATTTTCTTGATCAGTTTTAGCATTGGGTCGTGGTTAAGGTTGATTGATAATGGTTACTTTCTTGCCCTGAATAAAATATTCAAATCCCAGGGCATAACTCATGTTATCCAAAACATGCTCAAGGCTTGCATTTTCAAATCGTCCGGTATACTTCTTTTGCAAACCGGTTTTGCTTTTGAACTGAAACTCAACATCGTACCATAGCTCCAGGCGTTTGGCAATTTCCTCCAGTGGGGTGTTCTTAAAATAAAGAACGCCCTCTTTCCAGAGTAGCTCAGATTGCTGGTCGAAAGTAAACTTACGCGTGGTTTTGGCGGATGTATTTACTTCAAGGGCTTCGCCGGGAGCAAGAATATATTGTTCGTTCTTATCTTTTCGGTTATCATTTTCATTGTTGATGATCACTTTGCCGGAGGCTAAAGCAATGCGGCAAACAGGGCCTCGGGCATTGATATTGAAAGAAGTTCCAAGGGCTGTGGTTACTACACCATTGGCTACAACCGAAAACGGTCGTGTTTTGTCTTTTACTACATCAAAGAAGGCTTCACCCTCAAGGGTAATGATCCGGCTGGTATCCGTAAAGGTTTTGGGGTAGCTGATTTTACTTCCTGAGTTGAGGATGATCTTTGATCCGTCGCTTAATATGATGGTGGATTTCTGGCCGGCCGGCATGCTTTTGACCACGAGTTCGGGAACAGGTGGTGTGTTTACAGACTGCTTTTGAACAAAATAGAAAGTGCAAATCACCAAAAGACTGATACATGCAGCATATAGCCAGGGTTTGATGTTAGAGGTTTTGGATCTGGAGGCAGTAAGGCCAAGTTCTTTTTCGATACCATGATAAAGTCCTTCGGAGTCTATAGCAGGCTTTTCGTCATCGGAGAGCTCATTCCATACTTCATCGGCCACTTCATCAAGCAAGGAGGACGATCCAGGTTGGCTTAATATTTTCATTGCAGCTTTCTGCTCCTCTTCGGTGCAGTTACCTGCAAGGTATTTTTTGATTAATCGTTGTTCCTGTTTCATCCTGTGACGTGGTTTAACATAGCCCTTTTAGTATTATTACCCTGAGCTT
>NZ_SMLW01000222.1 GCF_009711405.1 Fulvivirga kasyanovii
TATCAACCCTGGCCATACCTGACTAGTATCGCCTACCCTTTCACAACTTCCCCATCCCCCGGAACCAAAACATCCGCACCAGCCGCAATAGCAGCAGCCTTCAATGACTCCCTGGTCACCTTACAATGATCCAAAGCCTCCATATGGACCGCTATAACTGTAGCATTAGGAACAGTCTTAGCTACTTTAATGGTCTCTTCTTCATCCATTAAAATTCTGGTTTGTCCCATAAACACGGCTCCTCCAGAATTGGTGATTACAATATCCGGGTTGATAGTTTTGAGGTTGTTCTCAATCTCTCCATCCCAAATGCAGTCTCCTATGATATAAACAGTTGGATAAGCCTCTGCCTCGAGAACAAAGCCTGCCACTTCACCAAGCATGTCCAACTTTTCCTCAGGGCCGTGCTTGCCACCGGTTCTTGTAATGGTAATGCTCTCCAATGTCCTTTTATCCTCTATGACTTCAATATTCTGAAAACCTGCCGCTTGTACTGTAACAGCATCTACAGGTGCCAGGTAAAAGGGCAAATGCTTATCTAGTATTTCTGCCGCTGCGGCATCAAAATGATCAGGGTGTGTATGTGTCAGTAAAATGGCGTCGACACCGGCTATCGCATCTTCCACTCTCATGGGCAGGTCTACCGTTGGATTAAGGTTTTTACCCGGCTCCACAAATGATCTGAAGCTATGCTTTGCGCCTAGTGCCGGGTCTACCAAAAAAGTTTTACCGGCATATTTAATTTTTAAGGTTGCATTTCTGATGAGTTGAATTTCTGTCTTTTGCATGTCTGTATTTTTTGATTCACATGTCAGCCAGTATGGGCCATTACATATAAATGATAATTAAATAGTACCTCGCCTTTGATCAATGGCTTACGCAAAGGTTCTATTTAACAGACAATCGAAAACTACCAGTCACGGGTTATTAAATACCATTTTGATAATCTTCCCGAAACTGCACGGGTGTAATCCCTTCCCTGCTCTTAAACAGACGAGACAAATGGTTGGGCTCAGAGAAATTCAGCTCGGAAGCTATTTGAGCTATAGTCAGTGAGGTGTAAATCAGCTTCATCTTTATTTCAAACATGAGCCGGGACTTGATAAAATCGGAAGCTGTAACATTGAATTGGGCCTTGACCAGCTTGTTAAGGGTAATCCTGCTAACACCCATTAAAGTGGTATAATCTTCTATCCTTTGTTTGGAATAAATATGTTCTTCCACAAGTTTTCTAAACTCATAGGCAATATTATCCTGTGTTATAGCAGGCTCTACTTTATATTTTTCAGCATACCTCCTGTTCAAACTGATGAGCATATAATAAAGCATTGACCGTATTAGATGGGCACTATCACTTTTGGGACATACAAGCTCTTCCTTGATCTTTGAAAGTTGCTCCAGGTAGGCAGATCGCTCAGCATCCTCAACCTCCATATGGAGGGGGTATTGTGTTTGATAAAAGTAAAGCAGACGATAGCTAAAATATTTATCGGCAAAGAACTCATTCAGAAAATCTTCCTGAAATACCAGCACGTGTGCCCTAAAGCTGCTTCCTGCATCTATTTTCCACTGGTACTTTTGGAATTGAGAAATGAAGATAATGGAGTTGTCAGAGACATTGATCTCACTTTCATTCAATAGCAACCTGCCTCTTGCTTCTTTGATGAAGATGATTTGAAAGAAATCAGTAGACTGCACCTCACTAAATAACCCGCTGCTTTTATCATTATTAAACTCAAGGACGTTCAGCAGGAAGTCTACCCCGCATATGGTTTTATTGAATTTGATATGCCTCATGAGGGTTTAAAATTAGCTTATTTGCTTGTCATTCCGGAACTTCCAGTTTTGCGACTTGATATCAACACCTTTAATTTATACTTTTATCTTAGCTACAAAGCGGTTTCTGCCAACAATATGGGGATCAATGAGAATTGACACATAGAAAGTCTAACTTCTGAAACTGGAAAAGAACCTAATAGCCTTATCTCTCAACAGAAAAACTTAAAACCATGAAACATATAATTAATGAAGGTACCTTTAAAAGGTCCAAGACTATATTTATAGTAACAGGACTTTTTCTAATTACTCTCTTTGGTTATCAATTATATAATCATCTTCAAACGGATCAATTTGTTGCTAAATTCCCAGGTGATTGGGATAAAGTACTGGGAATAGCAATTGGTTTATTTTTAATTATTCGATCCAGAAAGTTCAACATTAGGGCAAGAGATATATTTATTGAAATAGGTAAGGATCAATTAACGTATAGAGTAAGTCGCTCCAGCTCAGTGAACAAAATTCCGCTGTCAGATATTGACCATATTCGAGAAAATGGCGATAAGATTATTCTTACAACTAAAAACGCTTCAAAGCTAACTATTGCTGACTTCGGGCAACACCTAATCAAGGACGACAAAAGAAAAACCATTAAAAAATCTTTACTCGAACTCAATGACTCTA